>CAYVBG010000207.1:0-2749 GCA_964449205.1 uncultured Zetaproteobacteria bacterium
GAGGGCATGCACCTGTTCCGGCGCGGCGATCCGGGCGACACGATGTATGTTGTGACGAGCGGCGAACTGGCCGTCTATATTCCGGACGAAACAGGCAAGCCGGTGCTGCTGAACATGATTGGCCAGGGCGGCGTCGTCGGCGAGGGCTCCGTGCTCGGCGCCAATCCGCGCGGCGCCGACGTGGTGGCCAACAAGGACAGCACGGTCATCGAAATCCCCCGCAAAAAGGCGCTGGCATGGCTGTTGGCGCATCCGGATGTCGAGGCCGCGCTGATGCATGAATACGAGCAGCGCCACATGGTCAGCCTGCTCTCACGCGACCCCGCGCTGCGCCGCATTCCGGTGGACATGCGACACTTCCTGGGCAAGCAGGCTCGCATCGCACGCTACGACGCCGGTGCCACCGTCCGCCAGGGTGGCGCACCGATGAACGCCGTGGACATGCTCACCCGCGGTCGGGCCCAATACATGCTGACCACGCCGGCGGGACAGCGTCTGCCCATTCTGGAACTGCCGGCAGGACGGCTTGTCGGTGATTTGTCCATTCTGCGTGACCGGCCGGACAGCGAGCAAACAGGTTGTCCGGCAGACCTCGTCGCGACGGATGAAGCCGTGATGGCGCATATTCCCCTCGATGCCTTCCGCAGTGTCGTGGAGGCCTGCCCGCCGCTGCGCGAAACGCTGTTTCAGATCGTGGACGCGCAGTTTGCCGAAATCTCGCGCCAGATCGCGGCGCGTGCCGCACAGGCATGAAAAAGCCCGCCTTGCGGCGGGCCGTGAATGGTCGGAGGAGGAACAGCCGGCGCTCAGGCGGAAAGCGCCCGAACCCGTGCGTTGAGGCGGGACACCCGGCGGGATGCCTGACGGCGGTGAATCACACCATGACGACCGGCACGGTCGATCAACGGCACGGCACGGGCCAGCGCGGCGCGAGCCGCATCGGCGTCGCCCGCTTCCACCGCAGCCAGCACACGCTTGATGGCAGTGCGCATGGCGCTCTTGCGCGCCCGGTTCACCAGGCGCCGCTTTTCACTCTGTCTTGCCCGCTTCGCCGCGGATACATGATTGGCCAATCCAGCTCTCCTTCAACCGCCCGCCCGCAAAGCAGGCGCAAGAATCTGTCAGGGGCGGCGAAGTATGCGCGCGCGGCCATGCTTGTCAACCACCGTTGCGGTGCACGCCCACCCGAACATCACCGCTCCTCCATTGGCACCCAAGGCTGATCGTGCAACCCCACATAGATTTGCACCGGGCGGTAGATGCGATTGTTCGGCAGCATCTCCAGCCAGTGCGCCAGCCAGCCGGCCACGCGCGCAATGGCGAAGATGGGGGTGAACAAATCGGTTTCGATGCCCATCTTGCGATACACGATGCCGGAATAGAAATCCACGTTCGGACACACACCCTTGGGTCCCAACACGCCGCGCGACAACTCCTCGATGCGGCTGGCAATCGCATAGGTGGGATCCTCGCCGTATTTGCGTGTCAGATCGCCATACAGGCGTTGCAACAATGTGGCGCGCGGATCCTTGGCCTTGTACACCCGATGCCCGAGGCCGGGAATCTTCTCCTTGTTGGCCAGCTTCCGGTTCAGATACGCCTCTGCCGCATCCACCGAACCGATGTCGTCCAACATCTCCAGCACCTCCTCGTTGGCGCCGCCATGCAGGGGGCCGGAAAGCGTGCCGATGGCCGAGCTGATGACCGTATATGGATCGGCCAGCGTGGAACCGGTCACCATGGCGGAAAACGTGCTGGCGTTCAGCGTGTGTTCGGCATGCACGATCAGCGCCACATCCATGATGCGCTCCAGCAACGGATCGGGCTCCTCGCCACTGAGCATGTAGAGGAAATTCGCGGCATGGGAAAGATCGTCGCGTGGCGGCACGGGATCGTCGCCCCGACGCATGCGGGCGTGCGCGGCCACCAGCGTCGGCATCTTGGCAATCAACCGCACGCACGAAAGATGCAGCTCCCCTTGATCCAGGTTGCGCGCATCCAGCGCCTTTTCCATCGGGTAGAACATGCCCAGCGCCGCCACGCAGGATTGCAGCGCATCCATCGGATGCGCGGATTCCGGAAAGCACTTGATCATGTCGCGGATACTGTATTTGATGCGCCGGTGATGGCGCAGCTCGGAGGTGAATCGCCCGAACTCATCCTCCGTCGGCAAGTGCCCGTACAGCAGCAAAAAGGCTGTTTCCTCGAAGGTGCTGCGCTCGGCCAGCACCTCGATGTCGATACCCCGATATTCCAGATGCCCGCGCTGGCCATCCACAAAGGAAATCGCGGATTCGGCCACCGGAATGCCGGCCAGACCGGGGGCATAACAGGGAACATCCGTGCGCTTGCTTGCAGATTCGGCCATGATGACTCTCCAGGATTCAGGGTTCGGGCTGGAGTCTAGCAAACCGGTGGCGATGATGCCGCTGCTTTTCCTTCGTTGGTCGTTGGTGCATTCATTCCATGTTGATGTATCGATCAGCAGCCCATGTCGGGTCCCGCATGATTCCTGACTTGCTTGACGAAGAGTCCAGGCTGTTTTTCTGTCGCTCTTTCATCGCCCGGACGGGCGTTTTGTCCCGTCCGCGCCAGCGCCGGTTCGTGTCCACCGCCACCCCAACGCGCGGTCGCTCACTTCCGGCGGCGCTGTTTGAATCTCGCGCCGGATCTTCGGCAGCCGGATCGCCATCCTTCACCCCCGGATGCGTTCATATCCGCGCGCCTCAAGCCAACGACGCGCAACAAA
>CAYVBG010000208.1:0-2746 GCA_964449205.1 uncultured Zetaproteobacteria bacterium
CCTTGTCCGATTCGTTCGATTACCGTTCCACCATCTTCCTGCCGAAGACCGATTTCCCGATGCGTGGCAACCTGCCGAAGAATGAGCCCAAGCGGCTTGAAGCCTGGGAGGCGGAGGATCTGCACGGCCGGCTGCGCGAGCGCCGCCGGGGCGCGCCGAAGTTCATCCTGCATGACGGCCCGCCCTATGCGAACGGCCACATCCATATCGGCCATGCGGTGAACAAGGTGCTCAAGGACATCATCGTGCGCTCGCGCTCGATGATGGGCTTCGATGCGCCCTATGTGCCGGGCTGGGATTGCCACGGCCTGCCGATCGAGCTGAAGGTCGAGGAGGCATTCAAGAAAGAAGGCCGCGATCTTGCGGACGACGCCGCCTTCCGCGCCGCCTGCCGCGATTACGCCAAAGGCCAGATCGAGGTGCAGAAGGCGGAGTTCAGGCGCCTCGGCGTGATGGGCGACTGGGAGAAGCCCTATATCACGATGGATTACGCCTTCGAGGCGGACACGGTGCGCGAGATCGGGCGTTTTCTGGCCAACGGCGGCCTCTACAAGGGCGCGAAGCCGGTGCATTGGTGCGTTTCCTGCGCGACCGCGCTGGCCGAGGCCGAGGTCGAGTATGAGGATCACGAATCCCGCTCGATTTATGTGAAGTTCCCCGCCGGCGAGGATCTGACGGACCTCGATCCCGCGCTGGCCGGGTCGGTTTCCATCGTGATCTGGACGACGACACCGTGGACGATTCCGGCCAATCTGGCCGTCGCCGTCGGCCCCGGTATCGAATACGCCGCCGTGCGCATCACCGATGCGGGCGACAATGCGAATCTCGCGCCCGGCGAGGTGTTGATTCTCGCCGAGGACTTGCGCGAGGAGGTGCTGGCGGCCATCGGCGCGGCGGGCGAGGTTGTGGCGCGCTTCACCGGCGCACGGCTGGAGCGCCGCCGCTTCCGCCATCCGTGGCTCGATCAGGATGCGCCGATTTTGGTCGGCGAGCATGTTACGCTGGATGCCGGCACGGGCGCGGTGCACACGGCCCCCGGCCACGGTCAGGAGGACTACGATGTGGGTCGCCGCTATGGCCTGCCGGCGTTCAATCCGGTGGACGACCGCGGCGTGTTCCGGCCCGGCACGCCGGTGGTCGAGGGGCGGCATGTGTTTCAGGCGAACGATCTGGTCATCGAGCATCTGGCGGCCTGCGGCGCCCTGCTGAACGCCGGCCGCATCCGGCATGCGTATCCGCATTGCTGGCGCTGCCATTCGCCGCTGATCTTCCGCGCCACGCCGCAATGGTTCATTTCGATGGATGCGAACGGCCTGCGCGACAAGGCGCTGGAGGCCATCGGCCAGGTGCGGTGGACGCCGGCCTGGGGCGAGCGGCGCATCCGCGCGATGGTCGAACAACGGCCGGACTGGTGCATTTCCCGCCAGCGCCGCTGGGGCGTGCCCATCACGGTGATTTCCTGCGCCGATTGCGGCTCGCATGCGGTGACCACGCCGGAGGTGATCGAGCGCATCGCGCATGCGGTCGGGCAGGGCGGCGCGGATGTGTGGTTCACCGAGCCGCTGGCCGCCTTCCTGCCCGAGGGCGCGGCCTGCCCCGACTGCGGCGGCGCGAACTTTGCGCGTGAGACGGATATTCTCGATGTCTGGTTCGATTCCGGCAGCACGCACGCCTGCGTGCTGGAGCGGCGCGAGGAACTGGGCAGCCCCGCCGATCTGTATCTGGAAGGCTCCGACCAGCATCGCGGCTGGTTCCAGTCCTCGCTGCTGGAGAGCGTCGGCACGCGGGGCGTTGCGCCCTACAAGGGGGTGCTGACCCACGGCTTCGTGGTGGACGAAAAGGGCGAGAAGATGTCCAAGTCGCGCGGCAATGTGGTCGCGCCGCAGAAGGTGATCGAGCAAATGGGCGCGGACATTTTGCGGCTGTGGGTCGCGGCGTCCGACTATTCGGCGGATATTCGCATCTCCGATGCGATTCTGCGCCAGCTCGCCGAATCCTACCGCCGGATGCGCAACACGATCCGCTTTCTGCTCGGCAATCTGGATGGCTTCGATCCGGTGCGGGACGGTGTGCCGCTGGCGCGGCGCGCGCCGCTCGACCAATGGGCAATGCACCGGCTGGCCGGGCTGGCGGCGCGGGTGCGCGAGAGCTACGAGCAGTATCAGTTTCACCGCATCCATCAGGAGATTCACCAGTTCTGCGCGGTGGATCTGGGCGGCTTCTACCTCGATGCGATCAAGGATCGCGTCTATTGCGACGCGCCGGATTCCGCCCGCCGCGCCTCGGCGCGGGCGACGATGCACGAGATCGCCGATGCGTTGATCCGGATGCTCGCGCCGATTCTGCCGTTCACCGCCGAGGAGGCGTGGGGCTGCCTGCCGGGCGCGGCCCGCGAGAGCGTGCATCTGCAAACCTTCGCGAGCGTCACCGCGCCGGAGGTGGATGAAGCCGCGTGGGAGGCGTTTTTCGCGCTGCGCGAACAGGTGAACACCGCGCTGGACGCCGCCAAGAAGGAGGGGCGGATCGGCTCCTCGATTGCGGCGGAAGTGACCGCGCCGGATGCGGCGGGGCTGGCGGCGCGGCTGGGCGAGCCGCTGGAGCAGTTGCTGATCGTCGCCGCCGTGCGCGAGGGCGACGCGGTGTCGGTGACGCCGGCGGATGGCGTCAAATGCCCGCGTTGCTGGATCGTGGGCCAACCCGCGCGGCCCGACCATGCGGTGCATGGCGCATTGTGCCCGCGCTGCTT
>CAYVBG010000209.1:0-2740 GCA_964449205.1 uncultured Zetaproteobacteria bacterium
GAACAGAATGCGCACATGCTCCTCGTCCATCGGCCGTATGGCGGGCGCCTGGACAGGCGTTGGGGCCGGCGTCACCATGCGTGCTCCGCCAGGGCGTTGATGACGATGCGTGCGGCCACCTTGCGGGCGTCCACGCCGTATTCGCCGCGTTCCAGCGCGTCGCGTATTTCTTCAATGCGTTCCAGCCGCACATCGGGCATGTCGGCGATCATCACGCGCGCCTTTTCGCGCAGCGCGGCGGCCTCGGCCACCTTGACCCGGTCGGTGACGCCGGATGTGCCGGATGCGGCGCGCTTGCGTCCGCTCCCCTTGGTGGCGCTGATGCGATTGGGTCGGCCGGTTCCCTGGATCCGCATGTTCAACCTCCGTGGCGCGTCCGGATTGCGGGCGCGCCCGTATTCTGATTATCGGCATGAGGATGCCTCGCTTGAGCGTGGCTGATCTGGCGGTAGATGGCCTCGGCGATGCCGAGCCCGCCTTCGCGGGTGACGGCGCGCGCCACGGCCTGGTCGAACATCGATCCCTGCACGTCCTCGGCGAAGCCCGCATGCAGCAGCCCGGATTGCGGCACGGTCTTCCGCATGGCATCGAGCATCTGCTGCACCAACATGGCCTCGAAGGCCCGACTGGCTTGCCACAGGCGCGGGTTTTCGTGCCGTCTGTCGGCTGGCGTCGTTGGATGCCTGCGCGTTGCGCCGGAGGCCGCAGGCTGGCCGGATGCGCTGGCGGATGAAAATGCGGGTGCCGGCCTTCCGGCCGTTTCCGTCCGCTGGCCGCGCGCCACTTCCAGCGCCCGGGCGAAGCGTGAATCGCCTGCAGGATGCTCTTGCGCCGGCGGCGATGGATTGCGCCGCATCACGTCGGCGATGACGGTTTCGACCAGATCCCTCACAGCACCCTCAACTCGGCATGCAGCGCGCCGGCGGCCTTGATGGCCTGAAGCACGGCAATCAGATCGCTGGGCGTGGCGCCGACGGCGTTCAGCGCGTTCACCAGTTTGCTCAAACTGACCTGACGGGGCAGCACTACCAGTTTGGCCTTCTCCTCGCGGACATTGACATCGGTGCGATCCACGGTGGTGGTCGTTCCACCGGAGAAGGCACCCGGCTGGGAGACTTGGGGAGCCTCGGTGACCGACACGCTGATGTTGCCGTGTGCGACGGCCACGGTATCGATGCGCACTTCGCTGCCCATCACGATGGTGCCGGTGCGCTCGTCCACGACGACCACCGCCGGATGATCGGTGGTCAACTCGATGTTCTCCAGCTCGGCGATCAGCGACACCGCATCTGCCGTGGGATTGTCCACCCGGATGCTGCCGGCGTTCAGCGCCCTGGCCATCGGCCCGCCGAAATGGGCGTTGATGGCGTCCACCATGCGCTTGGCGGTCACGAAGTCCGGATTGCGCAAGTTCAGTGTCACATGATTCTGGGTGTTCGTCAGCCCGTCGGGGGCGGCGCGTTCCACATTGGCGCCGTTGGGGATGCGTCCGCTGGTCGGATGGCCCTTGGTGACCTTGGACGCCTTGCCGCTGGCCGTGAATCCGCCGATGGAAATCGATCCCTGCGCCATCGCGTAGATCTTGCCGTCGCCGCCCAGCAGCGGGGTGACGAGCAGGGTGCCGCCGCGCAGGCTCTTGGCGTCGCCCACGCTGGAGACGGTGACATCCAGTTTTTGGCCGGGCCGCGCGAACGGCGGCAGCGTGGCGGTCACCATCACTGCTGCGATGTTTTTCGGCTTGGTGCTTGCCAGACTGAGATCCTTGTTGCCGCGCAGGCTCACGCCCAGCCGCTCCAGCATGGACAGGATGCTGAACACCGAGAATCGGGCGTTGGTGGAGTTGTCGCCGGTGCCGTCGAGTCCTACCACCAGGCCGTAGCCGATGAGCGCGTTGTCGCGCACACCCTCGATGTCGGCCAGATCCTTGATGCGCTCGGCGCGCGCCGCCGGCGCAAGCGACATCATGGTCGCTGCCAGCGCCAGCAGCAGCGCCAGGATGCGGGGGGTCAGAACGGCCATATCTGATCCAGCGTGCGGCCGAGCCAGCCTTCATGCGCCACGGTGGCCAGCTCGCCGCCACTGCCGTAGGTGATGGTGGCCTGTGCGATCTTCGACGACGGAATCGTGTTGTCCGGCTGGATGTCCGTGGGGCGCACGACGCCCGAGAAGGTCAGCACCTGCGGTTGCTGGTTGATGGTGAACTGCCGGCGGCCCACGATGCGCATGTTGCCATTGGGATAGACCTTGGTGACCACGGCGGTGACGCTGGCGGTCAGCACATCCGAGTTGTTGGTGGAACCGGAGCCGTCGAAGCTGCGCTGGGTGGTCAGGCTGGCGTCGCCTTTGGGGCTTACGGCCTTGTTGGCCAGCGCGGCGCCATAGTCGAGGTTGAATCCAAACTTGGTGGAATGGTCGGACTTCTTGCTCTTTTTCAGACCCAGCGAGCGGGTGGCCCGCACGTTTTCGGACACCAGCACCGTGACCAGGTCGCCCACGCGGTGCGCCTTGGCATCGGCGAACAGCGACGGAGCGTTGCTCCACAGCGAACCGGTCTTGCGGCTCTGATCGTGTTCGTTCGCATGCGCCAGGGCCTGCGCCACTTCCTCTGCGTGTTTGTCCGCCGTCACGGAACGCACGCTCGGCATGCATGCGGTCAGCGCCAGGCTCGTCAGCACCAGGCTTGTCCACCGATGCATCATCACGCGCCTCCCACCACGACCCGGACAGTGTGCGCATCCAC
>CAYVBG010000210.1:0-2712 GCA_964449205.1 uncultured Zetaproteobacteria bacterium
AGTTCATCCACCTGCGTGAGCATGCGCAGGTGCGGAATGTTCAGTTTTTCGACCTCCGCCGCCATGATGTTCAGCGTCTCCGGCTTCATGTGATACAGATAAACGGGCACGTCGCCCAGTTTCTTGAATTTCTTCAGTTCGCTGGCCATGCCGTTGGGGGTCAGATGGCCGCTGATTTCCGCCAGATGCTCATGGTCGTTGGGGAAGGAGCAATCCATGATGATGCCCTTCAGGTTTGGCTGCGCGTTGGCGACCTCCCAGATGCGGTCGGTGTGGCCGGTGTCGGCCGTGTAGATGAACTGTTGGCCGTCCTGATCCAGCAAAAAGCCCGTGCAGGGCACCGGATGGTTGACCGGGATCGCCGTGACGGCGACGCCATCGACCTCCACCGGTTTTTCGGGGCGAATGGCGTTCAGCGCCAGGATAGGGTCGTTTGGGCTGGGGATTCTGGTGAAATCCGGCCACACGCAATCGTTCAGGAAATGCCTGCGCAGCACCTCCAGGTTTTCGGCCAGCGAGTGCACCACGATTTGCCGGTTTTCGCTGGCGCCGCCCAATCGCTTGAGCGACCGGTTGTCGGCCAGAAAAGCGATGTCCTTGATGTGATCCAGATGGGTGTGCGACAGAAAGATGTGCCGGATGCCGAACTGATCTTCGAGATCCAGTCCCTCGGTGGGTGAACCGGCGTCGAGCAGAATGGAGTCGTTCACCAGAAACGATGTCAGGTGAAAGCCCAGCAGTTGGCCTCCGTAACAGCCCAGCACCTTGATTCTCATGCCGCGCTCCCGCGTTCCATTGCGGCGCGCATGGCCTTGGCCATGTGATCCATACGTTCAATCATGGCACATTCGTCGGACAAATGCGCGGGGATTTGTTCCACCAGTGCGCTGCCCACCACCACGCCGTCGGCGAACCCGGCCACCTGCGCCGCCTGCTCGGGCGTCTTGATGCCGAAACCCACGCATACGGGCAGACCGGACTGCCGCCGGAGTTCCTCCACCTGCCCGCGCACGTCGTCCATCGCGCCCATTTCCGCGCCGGTGATGCCGGTCAGCGACACATAATAGATGAAGCCGTCGGCGCGGCTGGCGATTTGCCGCCGGCGTTCGGCGGTGGATGTTGGCGCGATCAGCCGGATATTGTGCAGGCGATGGGCCGCCAGCGCGTCGTCCAGGGCGGCCGATTCCTCCACCGGCACATCCACCAGCAGCACGCCATCGGCACCGGCCAGCGCCGCCTCGCTGGCGAACGCCTCGAAGCCCGTCGCATACGCCGTGTTGCCATAGCCCATCAGCACGATGCCGGCGGCTGGCGCGGCCTTGCGGACGGAGGCGGTGATGCGGAATACGTCGTCCATGTGCGTGCCGGCGGCCAGCGCCCGCTCGCTGGCGGCCTGGATCACCGGCCCATCGGCCATCGGATCGGAAAACGGCATGCCGATCTCGACGATGTCCGCATGCCGCGCCAGGGTGGCGAGCAGGCGCGTGGAAAGTTCGGGGTTCGGGTCGCCCGCGGTCAGGAACCCGACCAGCGCGGCGCGATTTTCGGCGCGGCAGCGCTCGAAACAGTTGGCCAGGCGATCCAGGCTCATGCCGCATCCTCCACCCATCCCAGCGCCTTGAACACGGTGTTCATGTCCTTGTCGCCGCGGCCGGAGAGATTGATCAGCACCATCTCATCCGGCTTCATGCCGGCGGCGATGCGCAGGCCCGCCGCCAGCGCGTGGCTGGATTCCAGCGCCGGGATGATGCCTTCGCAGGCGGTGAGCCGGCGGAAGGCTTCCAGCGCCTCGGCATCCGTCGCCGCATCCAGCTCCAGTTCGCCGGCTTCCAGCATCGCGGCCAGCTCCGGGCCGACGCCGGGATAGTCCAGCCCCGCCGAGATGCTGTGCGTGCCTTGGATCTGGCCTTCGTCGTCCTCGAGCAGAAAGGTGAGATTGCCGTGCAGGATGCCGGGCCGACCCGCCGCCAGCGAGGCCGCGTGCCGGCCGGTGTCCAGACCGTCGCCCGCGGCTTCCACGGCCACCAGCCGCACATCGTCGTCGCGCAAGGGATGCAGCAGGCCCATCGCGTTCGATCCACCGCCGACACAGGCCACCGCGACATCCGGCAGCCGCCCGGCCTGCTCCAGCATCTGCGCCCGCGCCTCCTGCCCGATGACGGCGTGAAACTGGCGCACCATCAGCGGATACGGATGCGGGCCGGCCACCGTGCCGATGATGTAGAAGGTGTCCTCGCAGCTGGCCACCCAGTCGCGCAGGGCCTCGTTGAGCGCGTCCTTCAAGGTCGCCGTGCCGGAATCGACCGGAATCACATTCGCGCCCAACAGCCGCATCCGCAGCACATTCGGCTTTTGCCGCTCGACATCCTCGCGCCCCATATACACATCGCAGGCCAGCCCCATCTTCGCCGCCACCGTCGCCGTGGCCACGCCATGCTGGCCCGCGCCGGTCTCGGCGATCACGCGCCGCTTGCCCATGCGGCGGGCGAGCAAGCCCTGGCCAATGGTGTTGTTGATCTTGTGCGCGCCGGTGTGGGTCAGATCCTCGCGCTTGAGCCAGATTTGCGCGCCGCCGTTCTCGCGGCTCAGTCGCTCAGCGAAATACAGCGGCGTGGGCCGCCCGACATAATGGCGCAGCAGGGCGAAGCGCTCCTCGTGGAAGGATTCATCCTGCCACGCGTCATGGAAGGCCGCCTCCAGCTCGGCCAGCGG
>CAYVBG010000211.1:0-2699 GCA_964449205.1 uncultured Zetaproteobacteria bacterium
AATATACAGTGGAATTCTTTGAATACAGATTGATGGCCCAAATCGAGCCCCCATTCGTTAGAATCGCCCCTCAGCCTCAACGCAAGTAGAGCAGATCAGCAATGACCACGTCAACAGCAGACCTGCATCATGCGCCCCCAAGGGCAGGGAGCAGATAGTCAATCCCCTCCTTCGCGCAGCATTGCAGGCTGAACGCACCGTCCGGGACGCGAAAATCTCCCGGATTGATCCGCACCAGCGTGGCCTTCGGCATGCAGCGAAACAGATCTTCGGTCATGCGGCGAATGGTCGGGATCGCCGTGCCGGCGCCCACCTCAAGAATGAGCAGGCGTTTCCTTTGTTCCTTCAAATCATTGATCCATCGCCGATAGCGCGCCCATTGCATATCCGTGCGGTCGCTCACCCATCCACTATCGTCAAACATCAGGATATTCGGTCGCGCCAGTGCACCGCATTGCTGGCAATGTGGCATGCGCACAGCTTCAAAACGATCGTCATCCACCTGGATCGACTCAGGATCAGCCATCCAGACAGCGCTTGAGCAACGACGAAGGCATTGCAGGTGCAAAATCGACCCGTGCACCTCCAGCACCCGGTGTTCGTCAAACCCCGCTTTCTGGAAATGCCCGTCCACATTGCTTGTCATCACAAAATATCCGGCCGGCCGGCTGTGGCCAAACGCCAGCATCCGCGCAAATCCCGAATGAGGCGTGGTTTGTCGATACTGGTGAAACCGATGGCCGTAAAACGCCCATGCAAGAGCAGGCGTTTCAACAAAAGCCCCTGGATTGGCGATCCTCTCGAACGGAATGCCGTGTTTCCGCAAAGCCGGATATGCGCGCCACAACCCCGTTCGCCCCCGGAAATCGGGCAGGCCGGAATCCACGCCCATGCCGGCGCCGGCCGCGACAAGCAGGGCCTCGCTTTTGTCGATCAATTGGCGCAAGGCATGCTCCGCCCGCGCGCTGCGCGCCCGCCCCTCGGAATCGAGCGTCATGGCCGCGCCGCCAATGCCAATCAGAGGCGCTTGTGTCATCTTGCTTCCTCCTTCGTCCACCAGAGCCTGACGGATGCGGGCCATGTTGGCGCTCATGGCGACAACCGGTGTCGCGTCCAACACGGGCGCAGGGCAAGAAGAATGGGGCTTGCGGAGAATACGGCCACGATTCACCGCAATGGATGCGGAGATTGCCGGCGGCAACGCGGCATCCTTGCCCTCAATGCGCCGCAAAGCCCATCGGCCGGCGCAGGCCGCCTTCCTTCAGGCGGCATTCCTCGATGAGTCCGGCCAGCAGTTCGCGGGCCGTGGGGCGAATGCCCAGCATCGCCAGGCGCTTCTTCACCGCCGCGAAATCGCCCGGCGCGAGGTTCGCAAGGGCGGCAAGCGCCGCGCGATCCTCCCCGGCGGGCGTATCCGCCGCCTCCCGCTGGAGCATCCGCCAGGCCCGCTCCGGTGAAAGCCACGCAAAGCGAATCTTCAACGCAAAGCGGCGCAGCGCGGCTTGATCGAGATCGTCCATCAGGTTCGTGGAGCAGATGAACAGGCCATCGAAGTTTTCCATCTGCACCAGCAGTTCGTTCACCTGCGTGACCTCCCAGCTTGCCTTGGCCCCGCGCCGGTCGCGCAGGAAGGAATCGGCCTCGTCCAGCAGCAACACGGCCTGTTCCTCCCGGGCCTGGCGGAACATCCGCGCGATATTCTTCTCGCTCTGGCCCACCCACATGCTCAAAATATCCGAGGCGCGGCGAACCAACAGCGGCCTGTCCAGAACCTCGGCGATATGCCGGGCCAGCGCTGTCTTGCCCGTGCCCGGCGGGCCATAGAAGCAGATGTTGCCGCGCCCGCTGCGCTTCAGCCCTTCGATCAGGCGCGCCACATCCGTATCCGCGCAGACGAAGGCGGGATCGTAGCGCGTGGCGTGCTCGGGCGCGCCGGCGGCCAGTTCCTGCCCGAGCGCCCGCATCTTTTGCTCCATCGCGCGCTTCGCCACGGCATCGGCCCGCTTGGGATCATCGATGCCCATCAGCTTGAGCGAGCGCGCCACCGAGCCGACCAGCGCGGGCGTCATCTCCTCGTTTTGCGACAGGCGCTGCAACAACGCCTCGCTCACCGGCGTATCGCGGAAATGCCGGCGCAAAATATCCAGCCGCACCGAGCGCGGCGGCGTGCGCAGCTCCAGCGCATAGTCGAAACGCCGCAGGAAGGCGGGATCCATGTGCCCGATCTGATTGCAGATCCAGATCGTCGGCGTGCGGTTTTCCTCCAGCGCCTTGTTGATCCAGCCCTTGTTGTCGCTGGAGCGCATTTCCATCCCGAAAAGCGAAAACGCGCGGACAGGAAAGATGTCCTCGATTTCGTCGAACAGAATCAGGCTCCGCCGCCCGTGCGCCAGCAGCCGCTGCGAAAGCCGGTATCCGCCCAGCCGGCTGCCGCAGCGCACCGGATCGCCGTCGTCGTCCTCGGTTTTCACCTCGAACAAAGTGCTGCCCGTTTCCTTCGCCAGCAGCCGGGCCAGTTCGGTCTTGCCGGTGCCCGGCGGGCCGTAGAGCAGGATGTTCACGCCCTTCGCGCCCTGATCCAGCGCGGCCTTGAGCAGCGCGCACAGAATGCCCATGTCTTCCTTTACATGGGGAAAGTTCGATGCGCGCAGCGTGGGCTTCCGGGCGGACGTCAGGAAATGGCGGAGCAGCTCGTCCTC
>CAYVBG010000212.1:0-2665 GCA_964449205.1 uncultured Zetaproteobacteria bacterium
ACCCTTCTCGCGGCTTGCCATGCACGGGGCGCAAACGAATCTCGTCGTTTTCGATGGTCAGCTCCATTTCCTTTTCCACCTTGCACTCTTCCAATACCCGCTTCGGAATCCGGATGCCCCGCGAGTTTCCGATTCGAATCAGTTGCACACGCATCGCACGCCTCCTTCGGGTGTAATTACCAAGTAATTATTTCCAATGAAGACAACAAGTCAACTCCTCTCCGCGCGCCGCCACTCGCCCGATGCGCCGCCCCGCTTTTTCTCCAGCCGGATGGCCGCGATCTCCATGCCGCGATCGATGGCCTTGCACATGTCGTAGATCGTCAGCAGCGCCGCGGACACCGCTGCCAGCGCCTCCATCTCCACGCCCGTCTTGCCCGCGCAGCGCACGCGCACCTGCACGCGAATCCCGCATGGATCGTCCATCTCGTCGAACGCGACCTCGACACCGGAGAGCATCAACGGATGGCACATCGGAATCAGGTCGGGCGTGCGTTTGGCACCCATCACCGCCGCGACATCGGCCACGGCCAGCACATCGCCCTTGGTGATCTTGCCCTCACGGATGCGGGCAAGCGTTTCCGGCCGCATCCGAATCTCGCCTGTGGCCACGGCCTCGCGCCGGCTTTCGGGCTTGGCGGACACATCCACCATCCGCGCGCGGCCCTGCTCATCGAAATGGGTCAGCGTCATGCCCGCACCTCCTGTTTGACTTCGCTTCCACAGGCCGCGAACAAGCGGCCTTCGCGCATCCGCCAGTGGGCATCGGCCATGCGGGCGTCCGCCGCATCGTGGCTGACCATGATGGCCGGCGCGCCCAGCGTGCGTGCCAGTTCCGGCATCCGCCCGCGCAAACGGGCGCGAATCTCCGGCGCTTGCGCGGAAAGCGGCTCATCCAGCAGCAACAGCGCCGGGCGTCGAACGAACGCGCGCGCCAGCATCACCCGCTGCGCCTCGCCGCTGGAGAGTGCATCCGGGCGTCGCGACAGCAAGTCCGCGACCTCAAACGCCGCGCACACTTCGCGGAACCATGCCGTGTCCACCTCCACCCCCAGGCGGATGTTCGCCGCCGCATCCAGCCACGGCAGCAACACCGCCTCCGGCCAGACAAACCCCACCCGCCGATCCTGCACCGGCAGGCGCACGCCCGCGCCGTCGTCCTGCCAGACGACGCCCCCCACGCGCACGAATCCCGAAGCCGGCGCAAAGCCGGCCAGCGCGCGAAGCAGCGTGCTCTTGCCCGCGCCGTTCTCCCCCGCAAGCGCGATCCATTCTGCATCGAACCGCGCCGCCGCCCGCCATCGCAGCGTTCCGGCCACCCCATGCAGGTCAAAACGATTCATGGCCTGCCCGCCGCGACGAACGAGGCGCCGCCCAAGCGATACACCAAGGCCAACATCAGCATGGACAGCCCCAGCAGCATCAGCGCCAGCATCGCCGCTTGATCCCCGCGCTGCATCTCCACCATTTCGAACAACGCAATGCTGGCCACGCGCGTTTCCCCGGGGATCGCGCCGCCCACCATCAGCACCACGCCGAACTCGCCCATCGTGTGCGCGAACGCCAGCGCCGCGCCCGCCCACACCCCGGCCCGCGCGCCGGGCCAGACCACCCGCCGAAACAGCGTCCACCCGCGCAACCCCTGCGCCCGCCCCAACTCCAGCCAGGCCGGCGGCAGCGCGCGCATGGCCTGCGTCATCGGCTGCACGGCGAACGGCAGGCTGTAGAGCACCGAAGCCGCGACCATGCCGGCGAACGAAAACGCCAACCCGGCATCGAACCACACCTGCCAGCCGCGCCCCAGCCAGCCATCGGGCGCAATCAGCAACAGCACATAATAGCCCAGCACGGTCGGCGGCAGCACCAAGGGCAGCGCAATCACCGCCTCGACCCACGCCTTGCCGCGAAAACGACCGAAGGCCAACAGCGCCGCCAGCGGCAGGCCGAGCGCCAGGAGCATGAGCGTGGTGACACCCGCCAGCTTCAGCGAAAGCCACAGCGATTCCATCATTTCGCCGCCTCCGCCAAGGCGGAGAAGAACGCCTGCGCCTGCGGCCTGTCCGAAAGCAGCGCGGCCCGATATTCGAGCGCGGCCAGATGCGGCGCATCCGGCCCGACCGGAACCAGCCCGGCCGCCACCAGCCCGCGATCGACCAGCATCTTCGCGCCCAGCGCGCTTTGCGCCCGCACCAGTTTTGGCGACAGGCGCCGCCACAGTCCCCGCGCCTCCAGCGCTTGCCGCGCCGCGCGGCCAAACGGCGCGACTTCCGGATCGGCCAGGGCCACCCGCCGGATGCCGGGCGCGAGCAACGCCGCCGGATCCTCCACCAACCTGGAGCCGATGCGCACTCCCAGCCAGCCTCGCCCCACGCGGCGCGTTTCCCTGCCGCCTGCGGCGCGGGCCGCCAGCCGGGCATCCGCGGAAATGAACACATCGAACGGCGCGCCATGCGCGATCTGGTGGAACAAACGCCCGCTCGACCCCGGCACGAGCCGCACCCGAAGCCGGTGCGCGCGCTCGAATGCACCGGCCACAACCTGCGCATGCGCCAGCCAACTGGACGCCACCGCCACCGTAATCTCCGGCTCCGCCGCGCCCGATGCCGCGGGCCCGGCGATCGCAAGCATCACCAGCCCCGCCCCAAGCCATGCCCCAATCCATGCC
>CAYVBG010000213.1:0-2650 GCA_964449205.1 uncultured Zetaproteobacteria bacterium
GTTGATACTTGTATCTTTGATCCCAAATTCATTGACAGAGACAGATGCCGGCCGACTTGCGACCGACGCCCGCTCAAAACGTCCGTTAACGTTCGTCTGAACTGCCAACGCGCCTTGAGCGATCTCCGCCAATGAATCGGGAGATCCGGCACGCCCACAGTTCAACTAAAAACCACTGCTTGTAAAGAACAACCCCGACGACCCTTCGTCGGCGGGCGGCGAATCTTAGTCTCGCCGTTCGGGGTGTCAACCCCCGATTTCCTCTTCCGGCTCCGGCCGATGAAACCCTGTGGATTCCGTTGGCCTTCCCCGTTCGAGGGCGGCGAACTTTATCGCCGCGATCCGGGGCGTCAACCCCCGATTTCCCCGGCGTTCCGCGCTGCCTTCCGGCTGCGCCTCCTGCGCGAGGGCGGCGAACAATAGGCCCGCCGAACCACCTGTCAAGCCCCGTCCGCAGGCGCGACCTTCAGCCGCAGATACCGCCGCTTGCCCAGCCGGATCAGATACGGCCCGCCGGGCTGCAGGCGCAGGTCCTTGTCCGCCACTTTCTCGCCATCGATGGACAATGCACCCTGCCGGATCAGCCGGATCGCCTCGCCGTTGCTCGCGGTCAGCCCCGCCTGCGACAGCGCCCGCGCAATCCACAGCCCGTCGCCGTCGGCGGGCATCTCCGCCTCGGGCACATCGTCCGGAACCTGCCCTTTGGCAAACTGCGCCTCGAACGCCGCCCGCGCAGCCTCGCCCGCGCCCTCGCCGTGGAAGCGATCCACAATCCGCGCGGCCAGCCGTTTCTTGGCCTCCATCGGGTGCAGCGCGCGCACCTCGTCCAGATCGGCGTCGGTCAGCAGCTCGTAGTAGCGCAGCATCAAGTCGTCCGACACACTCATGATCTTGCCGAACTGCTCGCGCGCCGGCTCGGTGATGCCGACATAGTTGTTCAGCGATTTGCTCATCTTGTTCACGCCGTCCAAGCCTTCGAGCAGCGGCATCGTGAGCACCGCCTGCGGCGGCTGGCCCCAGGCTTCCTGCATCTGGCGGCCCATCAGCAGGTTGAACTTCTGGTCGTTGCCGCCGATCTCCACATCGGCCCGGAGCGCCACCGAGTCGTAGCCCTGAATCAGGGGATAGAGAAACTCGTGAATCGCGATCGGCTGGCCGGCCTTGTAGCGTTTCTCGAAATCGTCGCGCTCCAGCATTCTGGCCACCGTCGCCTTCGCCGCCAGCCGGATCATGTCCGCCGCGCTCATCGGGTTCAGCCACTCGGAGTTGAACCGCACCTCGGTGCGCGCCGGATCGAGCACCTTGAACACCTGTTCCTTGTAGGTTTCGGCGTTGGCCAGCACCTCCTCGCGCGTCAACGGCGGGCGGGTTTCGTTCTTGCCGGTCGGATCGCCGATCATGCCGGTGAAATCCCCGATCAGGAACACCACCGTATGCCCGCAGACCTGAAACTGGCGCAGCTTCTCCAACAACACCGTATGCCCCAGGTGCAGATCGGGCGCGGTCGGGTCGAAGCCGGCCTTCACCCGCAGGGGCCGACCCTCTCGCGCGGCCTGCTCCAGCTTCCGGCGCAGGCCGCCTGCGGGCAGCATCTCCACCGCGCCGCGCTCCAACAGCGCCAACTGCCTCTCCACATCCATGCCGTCACGCCTCCTTTGCGCCCGTTTGCGCTCGTTTGCACCCATTCGCGATCATCCGCATCCGTTCGCGCCCGCTTCGCCGGCGCGCACTCTACCTTCGGGCGTCATTGTGCACTATCCTTGCCTGATGCCAGCCTCGAGCGATTCCGCCACCCTGCTGATGGGCCTGATGTCCGGCACATCGTGCGACGGCATCGACGCCGCCATCCTGCGCCTGCCGCGGCGCGGGCGGCCGGAACTGGTGCATTTCGCCAGCCGGCCGATGCCGGAAAAACTGCGCGAGCCGCTGCTGCGGCTGGCCGCGCCGGGCGTGGACGAAATCGACGCGATGGGCGAGGCGCACATGGCGCTGGGCGCGGCCTTCGCGGACGCGGCCCGGCAGGCGGCGGACGAAGCCGGAGTGGCCCTGCGCGACATCGCCGTCATCGGCTGCCACGGCCAAACCATCCGCCACCGCCCGCGTGCGAAGCATCCATTCTCGCTGCAAATCGGCTCGGCGGCCGTATTGGCCGAGCGCACCGGCGTCACCGTCGCCGCCGATTTCCGCGCGCGGGACATCGCCGCCGGCGGCCAGGGCGCACCGCTGATGCCGCTGGCGCATCGCGCGTTCTTTGCGCGAGAGGGGGAAAACATCGCGGCGCTGAACATCGGCGGCATCGCGAACATCACCTGGCTGGGCGCGGACGGTGCCACCACCGGTTTCGACACCGGCCCCGGCAACATGGTGATGGATGCCGTGATGCTGGCCCTGAGCGACGGCCGCGCGCGCTACGACGCCGGCGGCGAGATCGCCGCGCGGGGAAAACCCTGCGAACCCTTGCTGCGCGAGCTGATGGCGCATCCGTTTTTCCGCCGCCGGCCGCCGAAATCCACCGGCCGCGAGGATTTCGGCGAAGACTTCGCCCGCCGCATCCTCGCCGCGCCCGATCTGACCGACGCCGACCGGCTGGCCACTGCGCTGGAGCTGACCGCCCGCAGCATCGCCGATGCCGTCCGGTTCCTGCCGGCGC
>CAYVBG010000214.1:0-2650 GCA_964449205.1 uncultured Zetaproteobacteria bacterium
TCGGGCGCACCGGCCCGGCGAACTTCTACATCGCGTCGTTTTCCAGCCGCACGCTGGTGTACAAGGGCATGTTCCTGTCGCATCAGGTGGGCGCCTATTACGACGATCTGCACGATGCGCGCATGACCAGCGCATTGGCGTTGGTGCATCAGCGCTTCTCCACCAACACCTTCCCGGCCTGGGAGCTGGCGCATCCGTTCCGCATGATCGCCCACAACGGCGAAATCAACACCCTGCGCGGCAACATCAACTGGATGAACGCCCGCCGGCATTCGATGGCCTCCGATGTGCTGGGCGACGATCTGGACAAGCTCTGGCCGGTCATCGCCGAGGGGCAGTCGGACACCGCCTGCTTCGACAACGCGCTGGAGTTGCTGGTCATGGGCGGATACGACCTGGCGCACGCGGCCATGCTGCTGATTCCCGAGGCCTGGTCGGGCAACACCCTGATGGACGAGGAGCGCAAGGCGTTTTACGAATACCACGCCGCCTTGATGGAGCCGTGGGACGGCCCCGCCGCCGTGGTGTTCACCAACGGCCGGCAAATCGGCGCCACGCTGGACCGCAACGGCCTGCGGCCGGCGCGCTGGCTGGTGACGAAGGACGATCTGGTGATCGGCGCTTCCGAAATGGGTGTGTTGGACATTCCCGAAGACAACATCGCCAGGAAATGGCGGCTTCAGCCCGGCAAGATGCTGCTGATCGATCTGGAGGCCGGTCGCATCATCGACGACGCCGAACTCAAGGCGCGCCTGGCCGCCGAACGCCCCTACCGCGCCATTTTGTCGGAGACGCAGATCCAGCTCGAGGAACTGCCGGACGAAGCGCCGACCATGGCGCCCGATCACGCCACATTGCTCGACCGCCAGCAGACCTTCGGCTACTCGCAGGAAGACCTGAAGTTTTTGATGACGCCCATGGCCGCCGCCGGACAGGAGCCGGTGGGCTCGATGGGCAACGACTCGCCGCTGGCCGTGCTCTCCAACCGCCCGCGGGCGATCGACGATTATTTCCGCCAGCTCTTCGCGCAGGTGACCAACCCCCCCATCGACCCGATCCGCGAGGAAATGGTGATGAGCCTGACCTCCATCATCGGCCCGCGTCCGAACCTGCTCGGCCGGGGCGAGGGCGAGCCCCTGATGCGGCTGGAGGTGCGCCAGCCTGTTCTCTCCAACGTGGATCTGGAGAAGATTCGCCACATCGACCGCTACACCGGCGGCAAGTTCCACACCGTCACGCTCTCGATGTGCTATCCGGCCATCGAGGGCGCGGCCGGCATGGAGGCCGCCATCGCCCGTCTGTGCGACGAGGCCGAGGCGGCGGTGCGCGAACACTCCAATATCGTGATCCTGTCCGACCGGGGCGTGGACGCCGATCACATCGCCATTCCGGCCCTGCTGGCGACCAGCGCCGTGCATCAACACCTGATCCGCAAGGGGCTGCGCACGGAAACGGGGCTGGTGGTCGAAACGGGCGCGGCGCGGGCGGTGCATCATTTCTGCACCCTGGCGGGCTACGGCGCCGAGGCCGTCAACCCGTGGCTGGCCTTCGAAACCCTCTACGATTTGCATCGCCGCGGCCTGCTGCCGGACGACCTGTCGCTGGAAGAGATCAAGACGCGCTACATCAAGGCAGTGAACAAGGGACTGTTCAAGGTGATGTCCAAGATGGGCATTTCCACCTACCAGTCCTATTGCGGCGCGCAGATCTTCGAGGCCGTGGGATTGGCCTCCGACTTCGTTGACCGCTATTTCACCGGCACGCCCAGCCGAATCGAGGGCGCGGGGCTGAAGGAAATCGCCGAAGAGGCCGTGCGCTGGCACCGCGACGCCTGGGGCGATGCGATGATCTATCGCAACGCGCTGGATGTCGGTGGCGAATACGCCTGGCGCGTGCGCGGCGAGGAACACCTGCTCACACCCGAGGCCGTGGCCAAGCTGCAACACGCGGTGCGCACCGGCGACTACACGCTGTACAAGGAATACGCGCGCCTGATCAACGACCAGAGCGGCCGCCTCATTACCCTGCGCAGCCTGTTCCGGTTCCGCAAGCGCGCCTCCATTCCGCTGTCGGAGGTGGAGCCGGCCAGCGAGATCGTCAAGCGGTTCGCCACCGGGGCGATGAGTTTCGGCTCCATCTCGCACGAGGCGCATTCCACATTGGCCATCGCGATGAACCGCTTGGGCGGCAAGTCCAACACCGGCGAGGGCGGCGAGGAGCCGGATCGTTTCAAGCCGTTGCCAAACGGCGATTCGATGCGCAGCGCGATCAAGCAGGTGGCTTCCGGACGCTTCGGCGTGACGACCGAATATCTGGCCAACTCCGACCAGATCCAGATCAAGATCGCGCAGGGCGCGAAACCCGGCGAGGGCGGGCAACTGCCCGGTCACAAGGTGGATGCGCGCATCGGGCGCGTGCGGCATTCCACCCCCGGCGTGGGGCTCATCTCCCCTCCCCCGCATCACGACATCTATTCCATCGAGGATCTGGCCCAGCTCATCTTCGATTTGAAAAACGCCAACCCGGACGCCGACATTTCGGTGAAGCTGGTGGCCGAGGTCGGTGTCGGCACCATCGCCGCCGGCGTGGTCAAGGCCCATGCCGATCATGTGGTGATCGCCGGTCACGACGGCGGCACGGGCGCCAGCCC
>CAYVBG010000215.1:0-2647 GCA_964449205.1 uncultured Zetaproteobacteria bacterium
GCGAAATCCCCGCACACCCGAATCTGGACGCGCATATCGACACCGCGCCCGAGGTTTGCACCAGCCTGCTGGTGGATGCGTTCATCGGCGGTGCGCATCGGCCTTGGGCGGTGGCGGGCGCGTTCGGCGACAACCTGCATGCCGCCGCGCGGCGGGCGGCGGAGCCGCTGGGGCTGGATGCGGATGCACGCGCCCGGCTGGAGCGGCTGGGCACATTGCTGAACTACAACGGCTATGGCGTGAGCGTCGAGGATTTGTTCTTCCACCCGGCCGATCTCTACCGCGCCGTGCGTCCGTTTGCCGATCCGTTCGCCTTCATCGCCGAATCGCCGGCGTATCGCACGCTGGACGAAGGCTTCGATGCGGACATGGCGCGGGCGGCAACGCTGGCGCCGGAGCAGGCATGGGATGGCGGCGCGGTGTTTTTCCTGCCCGATGCGGCCTGGGCGCGGCGGGTGTCCGGCGTGTTGGGCAACCGGCTGGCGCGCGAGCATCCGGCGCGTGCGCATGCGTTGCTGTTCCCGCTGGCGGATGGATGCTGGCGCATCAGCGTGCGTGCGCCGCTTGAGCATCGCACCGGCGCGGACGAGCTGTGCCGCGCGTTCCCGACCGGCGGCGGACGCAAGGCGGCGGCGGGCGTCAATGCGCTGCCGGAGGACATGCTGGATGATTTTCTGGCCGCCTTCCGGCGGCGGTATCCCTGAGCGGGGCGGCCTCAGGCGTCGGCCAGTTTCAGCTTGCTGGCCACGGTGGCGATGCGCGGGTAGTCTGCATCGTCGTGCAGCAGGATGAGGTTGTGTTCGATGGCGATTTGCGCGATCAGGCAATCCAGTGTCGATCGGATGGTGATGCCGTTGCGCCGGCAGTCGAAAAACAGTCGCGCGGCGGCCTCGTGCGTGCGCAGCGCATCGCGCGGATGCCAGAAGCGCTGGGTGCGCAGCCAGCGGTTCAGCAGGCGGAAATCGCGTTCCGTTTTCGCGCCTTGCAGGATCTCCTGAAGAATCACGCCCGTCAGCCCGAAGGGAACGCCGCGCTCGATGAGGCGGCGAAAGGCGTGGACGGCGGCGGTATCCTGCTCGCGGAACAGGCCGATCCAGACGGAGGTGTCCACCAGATACATCAGCCCTCGCGCAGGGACTTGTGGTCGTAGTCGTCGGCGATGCGAACCTTGCCGACAAGCTCCAGAATGTTTTTGCGGCGATGCTGCTCGACATATTCCCGCAAGGCCTGATGGATCAGTTCACGCTTGGTCTTCGCCGTGCTGTAGCGGAATGCCTCGGCGACCAGATCGTCGTCCAATACGATGTTCGTGCGCATTGCGATACACCTCCTGATGTGTAAAAGTAGGCGTATTCAGGGCCATGTGCAAGCGGAGGGTGGATGATGGAAGCGCATTGGGTGGCGGGCATTCACGCGGTGCGGCATGCGCTGGAGGCGGGGCAGGTCGCCGAGTTGCTGATCGAAAAGGGCAAGCGGCATCCGCGCATCAACGAGCTGATCCATCTGGCCAGACAGGCCGGGGTGCGGTGCTCGTTCGCGCCGCGTGAGGCGCTGGCGCGGCGGGCCGGCGGCGCGGTGCATCAGGGGGCGGTGGCGCGGCTGGAGGCCGGGCGTCCGGCGGCGGATTTTCGTTCATGGCTGGAGGAGCTGGACATGGCCGCAGCGCCGCTCGTGCTGGCATTGGATCAGGTGACCGATCCGCACAACCTCGGCGCCTGCATCCGCACCGCCGAGGCGGCGGGGTGTGCGGGCGTGGTCGTGCCGCGCGACCATGCGGCGGATCCGGCCGCGCCGGCGGCGGTCAAGGCGGCCTGCGGGGCCGCAAGCCGCCTGCCGGTGTTGCGGGTGACGAATCTGGCGCGGGCGTTGGATGCGATGCGCGAGCGGGGCTTCTGGACGGTGGGCTTGGCGGGCGAGGCCGGGGACGATCTGTTCGGGCTGGATTTGCGCGGGCCGATGGCGCTGGTCATGGGTTCGGAAGGCAAGGGTTTGCGGCGGCTGGTGCGCGAGCGCTGCGACCGGCTGGCGCGGATTCCGATGCCGGGAACGGTGGAATCGCTGAATGTGTCGGTGGCGACGGGGGTGGCGCTGTTCGAGGCCGTGCGCCAGCGGCGGGCCGGGTGAATCAGGCGGCTTCCTGGTCCTTTTGCTCTTCTTCGGGAGAGACGCGCACGAAGATTTGGCCGCAATACTGGCACTGACCGCGTCCGTTTTTGAGATTGATATAGATGAGCGGATGCTGTCCGTTGTCGGAGCAGGAAACGACGTCGTCGGTGCTCTTGATTTCGGAAGTCATGCAACCCTCCTTCTGCTTCGTGCGGGAAGCGGGCGCATTGTTCATCCGGTGCGGTTTATGTCAAGCTTGGCCGAATTGAGACGACATGGCTTCGCGGGGTGGACGCATGCGGCATCGGGACCGGATATTGATTGAGGGGCTGGAGGTGCGAACGGTCATCGGCATCTTCGACTGGGAGCGGGAAATCCGTCAGACCGTGCGGCTGGATATGGAAATCGCTTGGGACATCTCCCGCGCCGCCGCCAGCGACAGCATTGACGACACGCTGGATTACAAGGCCGTCGCCAAGCGGCTGATCGCGTTCATCGAGGCATCGAGCTTCGGTCTGATCGAGGCGCTGGCCGAGGCCTG
>CAYVBG010000216.1:0-2630 GCA_964449205.1 uncultured Zetaproteobacteria bacterium
CTGGGCGGGGCGATTGCCATGACAGTCGCGCTGGATGGCAAAACGCTGGGGCAAACAGGGCCCAAGACCTATTTCATGGTGGACGTGGCGCCGGGACGGCATGTCATCGAGTCACTCACCGAAAATGTCGCCAGACTCACCATCGAGACCCGGCCCGGGCAAGCGTATTACGTCTGGCAGGAAGTCAAGATGGGCCTGTGGGCGCCTCGCTCGGCACTGCACGAGATGAGCGCGGCAGAAGGCCAAAAAGGCGTGCGCGAATGCAAGCTGGCCCAGCGCATGCATTAGGCCGACCCGCCGGGCTGATGCCGTTTGCCCGGGCTGACGGCGACGGGCCGGGAGGCGCGGATGCATCCGGCGGCAGGCGACAGGGCGTTTTGACACCTGTTTTGCCGGCATCTACACTGGCGATTGCCATGCGCGCACGGATCGCCCTGACCGGCCTGCTTTTGATGCTGGCCCTGCTCCCGACGCCCGCACTCGCGGCGGACGCGCCAGACTACTACATTGGCCCGCGCGGCGGAGTGGACGTGCGTGCGCACCCGAACAGCGCCGCGGCCATCATCGCTCACCTGCCGAGGCTGACCGCCGTGGAAGTCATCCAGCAACGGCGATCATGGTGGAAGATTCGCGCCCGTCCGAAAGGCGCCGAGAAAACGATCGAGGGCTGGACGACGGCCGGCGCAGTGCGCGAGCGCTATCGGCCGAAAAAACATTCATCATCCTTCGGCTTTTCTTCTTTCCTGAGCCTGTTCCGCTCCCCGCCGGAACAGCAGACGGCCGTGCTGGGCGTGCGTGGACTGGAAGAGGGCGGCAAGCTGGCCCAAGCCACCAAGGACTCGATGAAGGTGGTGAAATGGATGGAGAAGCTGCGCGTGGATCCCGCCAAGGTGGATGAGTTCGTGCGCGAGGGAGACCTGAACCCGTGAAGCGGCTCGCCTGGGCCTTGCTGATGGCGCTGGCGCTTCCGGTCGCGCCCGCGCCCGCTTTTGATCTGGGCGATTTGGTGGGCGCGGTCACCGGCGACGACGATGCGGCGGACGCCGCCCGGCTGCTGCAAAAGGGCGCCCAGGTGGCCGCCGCGCTGGTGCCCATCAGCGACGAAGAGGAGGTTCAGCTCGGTCGCGGCGTGGCGGCGCGTGTGGTGGCGCGCTACGGCATCGACTACGACCAACAAGCCACCTACTACCTGAACCTGCTGGGAACCGCGCTGGCCCAGCGCTCGCCCCGACCGAACATCGCCTACCATTTCGCGGTTCTGAACACGGATGACGTCAATGCCTACGCTTGCCCCGGAGGCTTCATCTTCGTCACCCGCGGCGCACTGAACATGGTGCGCGACGAAGCCGAACTGGCTGCCGTGCTGGCGCATGAAATCGGCCATGTCACCGGCCGCCATATCGTGAAGGCGCTGCAACGCTCCGAAGTCATGAAGGCCGGTGCCGACCTGGCCGGCGAGGCGCTGGCCTCCGGCGCGGGCGAGCTGTTTTCGCAGATGGTGGACGTGGCAACCGATGCGTTGTTCAAGGGGCTGGACAAGAAGGACGAATACGACGCCGATACCCGGGCCGTGGCCCTGCTCGACCGTGTGGGCTACGATTATCCGGCGATGTTCGACGTGTTGAAGCTGCTGGATCAGCGCCGCAAGGCCGGACAGGCCAAGGTGTTGGCCCGAACCCACCCGGCGCCCCGAGATCGCATGCGCCGCTTGAAGCAGGCCATGCGCCACATGACGCTGGATCGCCCCACCGGCATTCGCCTTCGGGCCCGCCTTGAACACCAGCTCAAATCGTCGAAAGCTGCGTCTTGACCACCTGCTGACCGAGCGCGGCCTGGCTGAAAGCGCCAGTCAGGCGCAGCGGCTCGTGATGGCGGGACTGGTCTATGTGAACGGCCAGAAAGCCGCCAAATCGGGCGTGAAGGTTGCGGCAGACGTCGATGTCACCGTGCGCGAGCCGCTACGTTACGTTTCGCGCGGCGGCCTGAAGCTGGAAGCAGCGTTGAAACATTTTGGTTTCCCGACCGATGGCGCGGTGTGTCTGGACGTGGGCGCCTCCACCGGCGGATTCACGGACTGCCTGTTGCAACATGGCGCGGCGCGCGTGTATGCCGTGGACGTGGGGCACGGGCAACTGCATTACCGGCTTCGACAGGATGAACGGGTCATCAATCTGGAGCGCACCCACATCCGCGCGTTGTCCGCCGATCATATCCCCGAAGCGGCCAATGCGCTGGTCGTGGATGTCTCGTTCATCTCACTCACGACGGCTTTGCCGCTGGCCTGGCCGTTTCTGGCGCCGGGCGGCTGGTGCGTGGCGCTCATCAAGCCGCAGTTCGAGGTTGGCCCGAAGTTGCTGCGCAAGGGTGTGGTGCGCGACGAGGCCGCGCGCGGGCAGGCGGTGGACAAGGTGCTGCATGCGGTGCGCGAACATCTGCCGGACGCCCGCATCAACGGCGTGATGGAATCACCGATCCACGGCCCGAAAGGCAATGTGGAATATCTGATGGGGCTTCTGAAAACAGCGTGAACACCCCCGCGCACGCCATCGTCAATCTGCTGATACTGCGCCGCCCGTGCGAAAGCCATGCGCTGGCCATCGCCGTCGGCGCGTTCGCGCCCGATTTGCCCA
>CAYVBG010000217.1:0-2623 GCA_964449205.1 uncultured Zetaproteobacteria bacterium
TGCATGATGCGGTCGTAAAGCTTGACGAGGCTGGCTTCCTTGTCTTCGCCGACCTTGAACATCACCGTGACCACGCCCATCGAGTCCATGGCCATGCCGAAGGTGTGATCGATGCCCGGCATCTCGCGCAGCACCCGCTCCAGCGGTTTGACCACCAGGTTGCGCACCTCGGCGGGACTCGCGCCCTGCATGCGCACCAGCACATTGGCCGCCGGCACGTCGATCTGCGGGTTTTCCTCGCGCGGCGTGACGAACAGCGCAACCACGCCCACCAGGAAGATCAGCAGGCAGATGATGGGGGTCAGGTTGGTGTTCATCGCCGCCGCGCCCAGCCGGCCGGCGATGTTCAACCTCGGCGCGGGTTGACGCTCCGCCATGTTCACTTCCCTCCGGCGATCAGGCGCATGCCGGTGGCCAGGCCCTCGCCCCAGGCGATGGTGTCGCCCGCGCGCAGGCCGGCCGCGATTTCCACCATGTCGCCCCGGCGTTCGCCCGGGCGGATCTGGCGGTAATGCAGCACGCCCCTGGCGTCGGCCACATACACGCCGTGCAGGCCGGCGCGGCGGACGATGGCGCGCGCCGGTATCAGCAACGCCGCGCGCTGGCCGATGCGGAAGCGCACCTCGGCGAACATGCCGGGATGCACGCCGGCGGTGTCATCCAGGGCGATCTTCACATGAAACTGATGCGAGGCCGGATCGGCGGCATTCACCAACTGGCGGATATGCCCGGTGCGTGTGGCATCCAGCGCCGGAATGACCACGTCCACCGCATCGCCCACGGCCAGCCGGGCGGCGGCGCGGGCCGAGATGTCGGTTTCCACCAGCAGTTGGGTCGGGTCTTCCACCACCAGAATGGGTGCGCCGGGGGCGGCCATGTCGCCGGTGTTCATGCGCTTGGCCACCACGATGCCGGTGACCGGCGACGTGATTTCGGCATAGGCGAGCTGGTTTCTGGCCTGCTCCACGCGGGATCGGGCGACCTTGTAGCGCAGTTGCACCTTGTCGAACTGCTGTTGGGTGACGGCCTGCTCGGCCAGCAGTTTGCGGTAGCGTTCCAGATCGGATTTGGCGTCGGCGAAATCCGCCAGCGCCTGATTCAGCGCCTGCCGGGCGTTGACCGGGTCCACCCGCACCAGCATTTGCCCCTTTATCACGCGGTCGCCCTCGCGCGCGGCAATGGCGCGGATGTAGCCCGCCAAGCGCGAGGAGATGGCCACCCGGTGGTCGCTGGAGACCACGCCGCTGGTGATGTAATGCTCGGCCAGCGTGGCGGCGCGCAGTGTCATCGTGTGCGCCTTCACCGGGGGATGCGATTCCCGAACGGCTGTCGTTTCGCTCTCCGGCGCGCCGCAGCCGGCGATCTGGATGGCCAGCAGGGCGGCCAGCATCGTGGCGGAACGGGGATGTTTCATCGAATGACCTCCGGCGTGAGTTGCCCGGCTGCGGCCAGCAGGCGCGCTTGGGCGACGGTCAGCGCGAAGCGGGCATGAATGGCGCGGGCGCGGGCGGCATCCAGGCGGGTTTGGGCGTCCAGCACGTCGCTGGTCTTTTCCAGCCCCTGTTCGGCCCGCAGCTTGCGAATGCGCAGCGATTCACGGCTCTGCGCCAGCACCTGCCGGCTGGCCTCCAGCCGTGCGCGCGCGTCCTCCAGTTCGCGCCATGCGGCGCGCACCTGGTTGCGGATGCGCTGCGTCAGGTCTTGCAGCGCCAGCCTGCGCGCCTCGACCTCGGCCCGCGCGGCGCGCAGGCGCGCCTTGTCCGCGCCGCCGGCAAACAGGTTCAGGCGCACATCGGCGGCCACGGTGGCGTTGCCGTTTCGTGGTGTCGGCGTGCGGCTGTTCCATTCCTCGCCGGCCATCAGCGCCACGCCGGGCAGGAATGGCGCCCTCGCGGCGGCCGCGCGCGCCTCGGCCTCTTCCAGCGCCTTCTTCGCGGCCTGGATGGCAGGCTGGCCGGTCATGGCCAGCCGCAACCACGCTTGCGAACTGCGTTGAGGCAGGGCGAGCCGCGAGGCCTCGCCGGCATGCAAGGGCGCATCCGACGGCATCCCCAGCAGGCGGCGCATGCTGTCGCGCGCGGCATCCTCGGCATGTTGCGCCGCTTGCAGGTTCACCCGCGCTTCCAGCCAGTGCGATCGGGCGTCCATCACGTCGCTGGCAATGGCCAGGCCCCGTTTCTTCAACGCCCGGGTGTTGTCCAGGTGGTCACGGGCGGCGGCCAGCGCCTGCCCGGCCGCATGGCGTTCGGCCCGCGCCGCTTTCAGGCGCGCGAACGCTTCGATCACGCGCAGCATGGTTTGCTGGCGGGCGGAGGCGTATTGCCAGTCGGCGGCTTGTGCGCCGGCCTCTCCCGCGCGCTTTCCGGCATGCAGCGCGCCGCCTTGCCAGAGCGGCAGGGTCACCGCAAGGCTGGTGCGGTAGTTGGTGATGGCGGCGGGGTTGTTCAGGTTGTTGATGGCGAAGTCGGCCGGGGTCAGCCGCCGTTGCAGCAGCTTCACGCCAAAGGCCTGGATCGGCGAATCGGTGCGCGACGCGTTCCAGGTCGCATCCACGCGCGGCAACAGCCGGGCGGTGGCCGCGTCGGCCCGGGCGTGCGCCTGCTCGCGCCGGGCGGCAGCGATT
>CAYVBG010000218.1:0-2529 GCA_964449205.1 uncultured Zetaproteobacteria bacterium
CCAAGTGGTAAGGCAGAGGTCTGCAAAACCTCCATCGCGGGTTCGATTCCCGCCCTCGCCTCCAGTTTTTTGTCGGTCTGTTTTGCCTTGCCCGGCGCCCGATGGCATCCTGCCAGCCTCATGACACCCCGTGATTTCATCGCCAAGTGGTCGCAATCCGAACTCAAGGAGCGCTCGGCCGCGCAATCGCATTTCAACGACCTCTGCCGCCTCATCGGCGTGGAGACGCCCGCCGAGGCCGATCCGAAAGGCGAATGGTTCTGCTTCGAGAAGGGCGCGCGCAAAACCGGCGGCGGCGACGGCTGGGCCGATGTCTGGCGCAGGGGCTGCTTCGGCTGGGAATACAAAGGCCCGAACAAGGATCTGAACAAGGCATGGCAGCAGCTCCAGCGCTATGCCGTGGCGCTGGAGAATCCGCCCTTGCTGGTGGTTTCCGACACGCGGGACATCATCATCCACACCAACTTCACCAACACGGTGCATGAAACCCGCATCATCCGGCTGGAGGAAATCGGCCAGCCGGAAAACCTGCAAATCCTCACCTGGCTGTTCACCGACCCCGAGCGCCTGCGCCCGGGCCGCACGATTGCCGCCGTCACCGAGGAGGCGGCAAGCCGCTTCGCCGGCATCGCCCGGCGCCTGCGCGAAGCCGGCCATGACGCCCGCGCGGTGGCGCATTTCGTGAACCGCCTGCTGTTCTGCATGTTCGCCGAAGACATCGGCCTGCTGCCCTCCAACCTGTTCACCCGCCTGCTTGAAGCCTGCCAGAAACAGCCGGAGCGATTCGCGCCAATGGCCTCGCAACTGTTCGCGCAAATGCGCGATGGCGGCTATTTCGGCGTGGACGAGATTCCATGGTTCAACGGCGGGCTTTTCGACGACGACACCGCCCTTCCGATGGACGCCGAAACCATCCGCGAAACCCTGGCCGCCGCGCGCATGGACTGGAGCGACATCGAGCCTTCGATCTTCGGCACCTTGTTCGAGCGCGGGCTTGATCCGGCCAAGCGCAGCCAGCTTGGCGCGCACTACACGGATGCGGGCAAAATCATGCAGATCATCGAGCCGGTCGTGCTGCGTCCGCTCCGCGCCGAATGGCAGCAGGCCAGGGCGGCCATTGCGAAATCATTGGACAAGGCGCAGGCCGCAGCCTCGAAACCGGCCCGCACCCGCGCCCTGCAACAGGCGCAATCGCGGCTGGCGGCGTTTCTGGAGCGATTGCGCGGCGTGCGTGTGCTCGATCCGGCCTGCGGCTCCGGCAACTTCCTGTATCTTGCGCTCACCTGTTTGAAGGATCTGGAGCATCAGGTCTTGCTGGAAGCCGAAAGCATGGGGCTGGGCATGCAGATGCCGGGCGTGGGCCCGGAGGTGGTGCGCGGCATTGAAATCAACCCCTATGCGGCGGAGCTGGCCCGCGTGTCGATCTGGATCGGCCAAATCAAATGGACGATCGCGCACGGCTTTTCCGCCCGGCGCTCGCCGGTTCTGGAGCCATTGCACACCATCGAAAACCGTGACGCCCTGCTTGCGCCCGAGGGCGCGGAAGCCCCCGCCGAGGCCGAATGGCCCGAGGCCGAGTTCATCATCGGCAATCCGCCCTTCCTGGGCGACAAGAAGATGGTGTCCGAACTGGGCGAGGACTACGCCACAGCCTTGCGCGCATGCTATGCAGGCCGCGTGCCCGGCGGGGCCGATTTGGTGACCTGGTGGTTCGAGAAAGCGCGGGCGCAAATCGCCGCAGGCAAGGCCCGCCGCGCAGGGCTGGTGGCCACCAACTCGATCCGCGGCGGCAAAAATCGCGAGGTGCTGGCGCGCGTGCTGGAAGATGCGCCGATCTTCGAGGCATGGAGCGATGAGGAATGGACGGTGGAGGGCGCTGCGGTGCGCGTCTCACTCGTGTGCTTCGGGGAGACCATCGAGGGCGAAGCGCCCCGGCTCGATGGCCAGCCAGCGCCCCGCAGCATCCATGCCGATCTTTCATCCGGCGCCTTCGATCTCACCCAGGCCGCCCGCCTGCCGGAGAATGCGGGCGTATGTTTCATGGGCGCATCCAAAAAAGGGCCGCTGGACATTCCCGGCGATTTGGCGCGGGAATGGCTGCAAAGCGGCGGCAACCCGAACGGCCGCCCGAACAGCGATGTTCTCAAACCTCTATGGAATGCCTTGGACATCACCCGCCGCCCGCACGACATGTGGGCCATCGACTTCGGCTGCGAGATGAGCGAGGCTGAAGCCGCGCTCTATGAGGCGCCATTTCAATACGCCTTGGAACATGTGAAGCCAGTGCGGGCAAAGAACCGCCGCGAAGCTTATCGCAAGTTTTGGTGGCGTTTCGGTGAGCCGCGTCCCGCCATGCGTCAAGCATTGCGCGGCCTGACCCGCTACATTGCCACGCCAGCTGTGGCCAAGCATCGGCTGTTCGTCTGGTTGCATGGCGCAGTCCTGCCCGACCAGCAGCTTCTGGTCATCGCCCGCGACGACGATGTCATCTTCGGCATCCTGCATTCGCGCTTCCACGAACTGTGGGCC
>CAYVBG010000219.1:0-2526 GCA_964449205.1 uncultured Zetaproteobacteria bacterium
GTCATCCCCCAGGCGGGAGGGGCGTGCGTCCACCGTTCCCTTGAGTGGAGGGATGAGGCTTGCATTCATGGCCCGCTGCATCGGCGCCGCGAGCATGTCCCATGCGCCGCACATGCCGCCGCCGATGCGGACATGGCGCACGTCCAGCAAATTGACGGCTTGGGCCAAGGCTGTCCCCAGGCAGTCGCCAGCCTCTTCCAGAATGCCGCGCGCCAGCGCATCGCCACCCCTTGCAAGCCGGCAAACCGCTTGAGCGTCCATGTTCGCGGCGTCGCCGTCATGTTGGCGTGTCTCCAGCCAGCGCGCGACGACGCCGGTGGCGGATGCATAGGCCTCCAGGCAGCCCCGGTTGCCGCAGCCGCACCGACGCCCGCCGGGATGGACGCACAGATGCCCGATTTCCAGCGCCATGCCCCCTTCGCCGCCATAGGTTCGGCCATTCAGTACCAGGCCGCCTCCCACGCCGGTACCCAGCGTCACATGCAACAGAAAGGGCAGCGGCGCGCTCTCGCCATGCCTCGATTCACCCAGGGCTGCCAGCGCGGCGTCGTTGTCCACACCAGTCGGCAAGCCGATGTGTTCGCGCAGTCTAAAAGCCAGGGGCAGGCGGGCCAGCCCCGGAATATTGGGCGAGGCATGCACAACGCCAGCGTGAATGAAGCCCGGAAAACCCACGCCGATGGCGACCGTATCGGGGTGGTCGGCCAGCATGGCGGCGATATGCCGGGCAAGGATGTGCGTGACGGTTTCGTTGGTCTCCGCATCGGCCGGCAGGCGGGCCAGATGCGCGGCGATGCGCTTGCGGGCGCGGATGTGGCCCGTGCTGTCCACGATGGCCATGCGGATATGGGTGCCGCCAACGTCCAGCGCCAGCACGGGGCCGCTGTCAGGCATGATCCGCCAGATTCCGGTACAGGGCGGTGTAGCGCTTGGCCGATGCGTTCCAAGAGGAATCGCGTCGCATGGCTCTTGCGCGAATGCGTTGCCATGTGGCGGGGCGGCGCCAGGTGTTCACGGCCTCGGTCACGGCATGATCGAACGCTTCGGGTGTGGGGTCGGCGAATGAAAATCCGGTGCTGGCCGCGTTGACTCGGGTGTGGCTGACGACCGTGTCCGCCAGTCCGCCGGTTTCGCGCACGACAGGCACGCATCCGTAGCGCATCGCCATCAACTGGCTCAGGCCGCAGGGCTCGAAGCGCGAGGGCATCAACAGGATGTCGCCTCCGGCATAGAATCGACGGGCCAGGGGAGCGTTGAAGCCGCGGAAGAAATGCATCTGCTCCGGCCGGGCTGCGGCCAGCCGCCGCAGCATGGATTCCCACGCCGGTTCGCCGGACCCCAGAATGGCCAGCTGCCATCCTCGCTCCAGCCAGTCGGGGATGCAATCCAGCAGCAAATCCACGCCTTTTTGCTCCACCAGCCGCGACACCATGACCAGCAATGGAGCCTCGGCGGTTTGCGCCAGACCCAGTTCGGCCTGCAACGATTGCCGGCATCGGGCTTTGCCGGCCATGCGTCCGATGCCAAAGCGGGCGGGGATGTCCGGGTCGGCGGACGGATTCCAGCTCTCGTCCAGTCCGTTGACGATACCTGTGAGCTTGCCGGCGTGCTCGGCCAGAAAACCCTCCAGGCCGCAGCCGTATTCCGGTGTCAGGATTTCGCGCGCGTAGGTCTGGCTCACCGTGGTCAGGGCATCGCAGGCGGCGATGCCCGCCTTCATGCAGTTGATTTGTCCGTAGAACTCATAACCGCGAAAGTGGAATTCAGCCTCCGGAAGCCCCAGCCGGCCAATCCAGTCTGCGGGAAACACGCCCTGATAGGCCAGATTGTGGATGGTGAACACGCTGCGGGCGCGGGCCACCCCTGCGTGGTGGCGGTATTGCGTGTTCAGCAGCAGCGGCATCAGACCCGTTTGCCAGTCATGACAATGCAGGATGTCCACGGCTCGATCCAGCCGAGCCGCCGTCTCGAGCGCCACGCGGTTGAAGAACAGGAAGCGTGGCAGGTTGTCGTTCCAGGCACCGCCCGGCGGGCCGTAGATCCCGTCGCGGTCGTAGAAGTCGTCTTGCTCCACCAGGATGAAACGCACCCCGCCGATGACAACCTCGTGCAGCGGCGCGATGCGTTCCACGCCGTCCATCCGGATGGGAATGTGCTCTGCCAACGGGCGTATGGACACACCGGCAGCGGCGATGGCGCGCCGGTAGAAGGGCATGATGACCGTCACCGAATGCCCCAGCCGCATCAGGGCGGCGGGCAATGCCCCCACGACGTCGGCCAAACCGCCGGTCTTGGCCAGCGGCGCGGCTTCGGAAGCCGCGAACACGATGTTCAATCCGCTCATGGGTACCCCCTTGCGCGCAGGGTATCAGGCGCGGCCTGTTCGCCAAAGCGCCCGGCGGTTTTTTCTGTTTGCGTTGTCTTTTTCTGTATCTTTGGGATAAGATAACGGCATGGCGATGGTTATCGTTCGCGGCGCGTAGGGGGAGCATGAGGTGGAGCTGCTGCCACGCACCGCCATCGGCC
>CAYVBG010000220.1:0-2514 GCA_964449205.1 uncultured Zetaproteobacteria bacterium
ATGCGGGCGCAACCGCAAGCTGCATGATGTGCGTCTCGCCCGCCACGTCGCGGCTCATCCAATAGGCCACCAATGCACCGGAACGGGCGCGCCAGACGCGAACATCGTCATCCCCCGTCAACGCGCGCTCCATCGCCTCTTTCGTCCATGCCTCGGCAAACACCTGGCGGTTCAGCGCCCATATCTCGTCCAGATCGCCGGCCCGGGCCGGGCGGACGGGGGCAAGCATCATGCCGCCGCGGGGGTTTCCGCCTGCTCGCGCCAGCCGCATCCTTCTTGCACGCACACCAGCTCCGTGCCGCGGCGCTTGGTGGTCTTTTCGGTGACGAACGGCGCGCCGCATTTCGGGCATGGCCGATCCACCGGCTTGTTCCACAGCGCGTTCTTGCACTTCGGATAGCGCGAACAGGAATAGAACACCTTGCCGCGCCGTGATTTCTTCTCCAGAAATGTGCCCTCGCCGCATTCCGGGCAGCGCACGCCGGTGTCCTTCGGCTTCTCCAGCGGCTGGATGTTGCGGCATTTCGGCCAAGCCGAGCAGCCGAGAAACTTGCCGTAGCGCCCGTGCTTGATGGCCATCGGCGCGCCGCATTTGTCGCATTTCTGGTCGGTGAGTTCCGGCTCCTCCGCCTGTTTTGCCTCGCCGTTCAGCGGGCGGGAGGCCTTGCATTCGGGGTAGCCGGTGCAGGCCAGAAACTTGCCGTAGCGCCCCAGCTTGATGGCCATCGGCCGGCCGCATTCAGGGCAGGTTTCGTCGGTGGCCTCGGTGGGGCGTTCGGCGTTCATCGCCCGATCCACTTCGGTCTTGAATGGCTGCCAGAAGGAACGCAGCAGCGGCTTCCACGCGCTTTCGCCGCGCGCCACAGCATCGAGCCGGTCCTCGATCTCCGCCGTGAAGCCGGTGTGGACGATGTCCGGAAAGTTCTCGACCAGAAAGCGGTTCACCCATTCGCCGACATCGGTCGGCACGAAGCGCTTGCGATCCATCGTCACATATTTGCGCTCGCGCAGCACATTCAGGATGGAAGCATAGGTGGAGGGGCGGCCGATGCCATGCGCCTCCAGCTCCTTGACCAGGCTCGCCTCGGTGTAGCGCGGCTTGGGCTCGGTGAAATGCTGTTTCGGCTCGACCTTGCCGATGCGCACCGCATCGCCGCAGGCCAGCTCCGGCAGCAGCTTCTCCTCTCCGCCCGCGCCCGCTTCCTTGCCGGGTTCGTCGCTGCCTTCGATATACAGGGTGCGGAAGCCGGGAAAGGCCAGCGTCGAGCCGGTGGCGCGCAAGGTGAAGCGACCGTCCCCGCTGGCGATGTCCGCCCGCACCTGATCGAGCAGCGCCGGCGCCATCTGGCTGGCCAGCGCGCGGTTCCAGATCAGCCGGTAGAGCTTGAGCGCGTCCGGCTCCAGCACGGATTTCAGGGATTCTGGCGTGCGCTCGATGCCGGTCGGGCGGATCGCCTCGTGCGCTTCCTGCGCGTTCTTGCTCTTGGTCTTGAAACGCCGCGGGCGTTCGGGCAAAAACCGCTTCCCGTATTGCGCGGCGATATGCTCGCGCATCGCCTGAATGGCCTCCTCGGCGAGGTTCACCGAGTCCGTCCGCATGTAGGTGATCAGGCCGACCGGCTCCCCGTCCACGACCGCACCCTCATACAGCCGCTGGGCGATCTGCATGGTCTTGCGGGCGGTGAAGCCCAGCTTGCGCGCCGCTTCCATCTGCAAGGTGGAGGTGATGAACGGCGGCGCGGGTTGTTGCTTGGTCTGCTTCTTCTCGACCTTGTCCACCCGGAAGTCGGCCTGTTCGATGCCTTCGGCGATGCGGCGGGCGTCCCTGGCGTTCGTGATGGCGAACTTGGTCAGCTTCTTGCCGTCCATCGCGTGCAGGATGGCAGGGAATGGCTGGCCGGCTGGATTGGCGCAGCCGGCCTCGATCGTCCAGTACTCCTTCGGCTTGAAGTTGCGGATGTGCTCCTCGCGCTCGCAGATCAGCCGTAGCGCGACCGACTGCACCCGCCCGGCGGACAGCCCGCTGCGGATCTTCTTCCACAGCAGGGGCGAGAGTGTGAAGCCGACCAGATAATCCAGCGCGCTGCGCGCCTGTTGGGCGTCCACGAGCTGCATGTTGATCTCGCCGGGGTGGGCGATGGCCTCGGCGACGGCCTTCTTGGTGATTTCGTGGAAGGTGATGCGCTGCACCTTCTTGCCCTCCAGCGCGCCGCGCCGCTTCATTTCCTCGGCCACATGCCAGGCGATGGCCTCGCCCTCGCGATCCGGGTCGCTGGCGAGAATCAGTGTATCGGCCTTCTTCAGCGCCTTTTCGATGGCGTCCAGCCGCTTCTTCTTGTCCTCGATGACCTCATAGACGATGGCGAAGTCCTGATCGGGATCGACCGAGCCGTCCTTCTTCGGGAAGGCGCGCACATGGCCGTAGGAGGCCAGCACCTTGTATCCCTTGCCCAGATATTTTTCGATGGTCTTCGCCTTGGCCGGCGATTCCACGACAACAACGGCGCTCATGAA
>CAYVBG010000221.1:0-2476 GCA_964449205.1 uncultured Zetaproteobacteria bacterium
CAATGCGACCCGCGGTGTCGCCCGCACCGGCATCCTGCGGCAATATTCCCGCGCAGGAGGTGCGACCATGAGCGACACATTGATGCGCCAATGGCAGATGCTGCGCATGATTCCCCGGCATCCGGCCAAGATTTCCACCGCCGAAATCATGCGGCGGCTGGCCGACGAAGGCTTCACCACCACCCAGCGCACCATCCAGCGCGATCTGATGCGGCTTTCCGCCATCTATCCGCTCACCTGCGACGAACGCGGCAAGCCCTACGGCTGGAGCTGGCAGGCCGATGCCGGCGTGCTCGATATTCCCGGCATGGACGCCCACACCGCGCTGGCCTTCTGGATGGCGGAGCGACATCTGGCGGCGCTGCTGCCGAAGCCCTCGCTGGACAGGCTGCAACCGCATTTCCGGGCGGCGGATCAGGTGCTCGACAGCATCGGCGCGGATGCCGGCGCGCCCGGCTGGCGGAGCAAGGTGCGCGTGCTGCGTCGCGGGCCGGATCTGGCCGAAGCCGCCATCGACGACGCGGTGCAGGTCGCCGTGCATGAGGCGCTGCTGCACAACCGGCGGCTTGCAGTGCGCTATCGCTCCCGCTCCGGCGGCAAGATCACGGAATGCGACGCCGTGCATCCGCTGGCGCTGGTGCACAAGGATGGCGTCTCCTACCTGCTGTGCAGGCTGTGGGACTACGAGGATGTGCGCCAGATGGCGCTGCACCGCATCCTTGAGGCGCGCGCGCTCGATGCGCCCGCGCTGCGCCCCGATGGCTTCGATGTGGACGCCTACATCGCCAGCGGCGAGATGCAGTTCGTTCCGGGCGGGGAAATCCGGCTGGAGGCGCTGTTTTCGCAAGGCGCGGCCTTTCATCTGGAGGAACGCCCCTTGGGCCGCGACCAAGCGCTGACACCGCAAGACGACGGCTGGGTGCGCCTCTCCGTGACCGTGCGCGACAGCTCCGAACTGCGCTGGTGGCTCCTGGGTTTCGGCGATCAAATCGAGGTGCTGGAACCGGCGGAGCTGCGTGCGGACATGGCCCGGATTGCGCAAAACATGGCATCACGGTATGGCCAGCCACAGGCGCAATAGCAATGCCCGAGGCGGAAAATACCTTGAAAATCTGTATATGAACTACTAATTTTCACGGTATGCTGGCGCGATGGATTGAAACACGGCTTCAAAACGCCTTGGCGCAGGCTCCTGCCGTGGTGTTGCTGGGCGCGCGTCAGGTGGGAAAGACCACACTGGCCAAAGCCATCGGTCAGCGCATCGATTCCGTCTATCTCGATCTGGAATCGCCCGAGGATCAACTCAAGCTCATCGATCCGCCGGGCTTCCTGCGGATGCATGCCGACAAGCTGGTGATCTTGGACGAAATCCAGCGCGCGCCCGAACTGTTCGCGATCTTGCGCGGCGTCATCGATCAAAACCGGGCTTCCGGCCGGAAATCGGGGCAGTTCCTGCTCCTGGGATCCGCCTCGATGGATCTGCTGCGCCAGTCCTCCGAAAGTCTTGCCGGGCGCATCCGGATCATCGAAATGAGCGGGTTCAATCTGCTCGAAGTCGGCAAGAAGCTGGAAACACGCAACAGACTCTGGTTGCGGGGCGGCTTTCCCGAGAGTTTTCTGGCTTCCAGCGACGATGCGGCCATGGACTGGCTGGAGGATCTCGTCCGCACCTATCTGGAGCGCGACATCCCGCAACTGGGCTTTCGGATACCGGCGGCCCGGCTGCGTCGTCTGTGGACGATGCTGGCGCACCTCCAGGGCGAGCCGGTCAATCTGTCACAACTGGGAGCCAACCTGGAAATCAACGCCAAAACCGCGGCGCACTACATCGACATTCTCGAAGATCTGCTGCTGATCCGGCGGCTTGCGCCCTGGCACGCCAATGTGAAGAAACGACTGGTCAAATCACCGCGATGTTACATTCGGGACAGCGGCATCACGCACCGCCTGCTGGGCATCGACAGCGAGGAGGCGCTGCTTTCCCACCCCGTCATCGGCAAGAGCTGGGAGGGATTCGTGGTGGAAAACCTCCACTCCGTGCTGCCCTCGCGGGCGGAAGCCTGGTATTACCGCACCACCGGCGGAGCCGAAATCGATCTGGTGATCCGGCTGTCGGCTTCCGAGACCTGGGCTGTCGAAATCAAATACGGCATGGCCCCCAAGGTTGGCAAACACTACAGCCGGACATGCGACGATGTCGGCGCGACGCGGAAATATGTCGTCTACGGCGGCGACGACACATTCCCGCTGGGCAATGGCGTGACCATGATCAGCCTGCCGGCGCTGATGCAGGCGCTTCAATCCGCCTGAAGGCGCGGGGGCTTGAAATGCCCCCTGTTTCCAAGACCGAGGTGTGGAACGCGCCGAACTCGATGGAACCCGACAAAAAACCCCGGTTATGCGAACACAACCGGGGTTAGGTGGCGTCCCCAAGGGGATTCGAACCCCTGTTGCCGCCGTGAAAGGGCGGTGTCCT
>CAYVBG010000222.1:0-2465 GCA_964449205.1 uncultured Zetaproteobacteria bacterium
GGCGCTGGAAGAAGCGGTGGATGAATCGAAGATTCCCGATGCGAACAGCCATGCCCTGTATGCGCAATGCAAGGCGCTGGGCATCGAGGCGCGCCTGCTTGGCATCGCGCGGGACAATCCCGTCGAGATCAAGGCCAAACTGGCGGAGGGGCTGGAGGCCGATGTGCTGCTGGCCAGCGGCGGCGTATCGGTGGGGCATCACGACTTCGTTCGCCCGATGCTGGAATCGCTGGGCATCACGATGCACTTCTGGCGCGTGGCGATGCGCCCCGGCCATCCTTTGGCCTTCGGAACCGGCGCGAACGGACAGCTCGTGTTCGGCCTGCCGGGCAATCCGGTGTCCAGCATGGTGTGTTTCGAGCAGTTCGCCGCGCTGGCGTTGCGCGCGATGATGGGCCATGCGCGCCTGTTCCGGCGCACGGTGCGCGCCCGGTTGGCACATGATCTGAAGGACCGCGCCGGACGCACGCATTTCGTGCGCGCATATCTGCGCCGGGATGCGCAGGGCCGCTTCATCGCCGAATCCACCGGCGCGCAGGGCAGCGGCGTGCTGCGCTCGATGGCCTGCGCGGATGGGTTCATCGTCGTGCCGGCGGAGGCGGAGCGGCTGCGCGCGGGGGAGGAAGTCACGGTGCAGTTGCTGGATGCGATGGCATGGCAGGAGGAGGCTGGATGGTGAACGAATCGAACAAGGAACAATCGGCGCGGATCGGGTTCGTCACGGTGTCCGACCGCGCCAGCCGCGGCGAATACGAAGATTTGGGCGGGCCGGCGATGGCGGCATGGTTCGAGCGCGCATTGCGCAGTCCGTGGCAGGCGGTGCGGCGGGTGATCCCCGATGAACAGGCGGTCATCGAACGCACCTTGATCGAACTGGCCGACGACGAGGGTTGCTGCCTGATCGTCACCACCGGCGGCACCGGGCCCGCGCCGCGCGATGTGACCCCGGAAGCGACTGAAGCGGTATGCGGCAAGATGTTGCCGGGCTTCGGCGAACTGATGCGCCAGGAATCGCTGAAGTTCGTGCCGACCGCGATTCTCTCAAGGCAGACTGCGGGTATTCGCGGCGCGACCCTGATCGTGAACCTGCCCGGCAAGCCCGCGGCCATCGCCGAGTGTCTGGATGCGGTGTTCCCCGCCGTGCCGTATTGCATCGACCTCATCGGAGGGCCGTATCTGGAAACCGATGCCGGGTTTTGCAAGGCATTTCGGCCCAAGAGGCGTTGACGCGCCTCGCTCCGTCACGGTTTTCCGGCCCTTTTCATTCGGGCCGAATCCGCCCAGCATCGCGCACATGGCCCGAGCCTCCAAAAGCAAGGCGAAACGCAAGACCAGTGCATGGTTTCATCGCCATGTGAACGATCCGCATGTGCAGCGTGCGAAAATCGAGGGGAAACGCTCGCGCGCGGCATTCAAGCTTACGGAAATCCTGAAGAAATACAACCTCTTGGACAGTAAGGTTCAGGTGGTGGTTGATCTCGGGTGCGCCCCTGGCTCGTGGAGTGTGGAGCTGGCCCGCTTGATGGGGGAAAGCGGTTTGGTGGTGGGTGTGGATGTGCTTGAGATGGCGCCGGCGCCAGGCGTTCGGTTCATTCGCGGAGATTTTACGGATGAGGCTGTCCGGCAGGCGGTGAACACTGCGCTGGATGGCCGCCAGGCGGACATGGTGGTGTCGGACATGGCGCCGGAGCTGAGCGGCCACAAGGTGGTGGATCAGGCGCGTATCATCGGCTTGAACGAAATCACCCTGTCGTTCGCCGTCAATCATTTGCGTGCGGGCGGGCATTTGCTGCTCAAGACCTTCATGGGTGAGGGGTTCGAGGATTTTCGCCGTGAGATGCGTGGCTGGTTTGCGCGCGTGCGCATCGTCAAGCCGGCGGCATCCCGGAAGGATTCGAGCGAAATCTACCTGCTTGGCGAGGGATTCCGCACGTCTGGCGGCGTTGGGCGGGCGCCATGATGCGGTTGTTCGCGGCCCTGCCGCTGCCGGAGCAGGTGGTGGAGGAAATCGCCGCCTGGCAGACCTCGGCCTGCATGCATCTGCCCGCCGGAGAATGGCGTGATGTTCCCCCCGGCAACTGGCATGTGACGCTGGCTTTTTACGGCGAAACGCCGGGGCGGGATGTGGATGCGCTGGCCGAGGCGCTGGATGACTGCGCCGCCGGCGCCTCTCCGTTGCTATTGGCGACAGGCATGGCGGGCGTGTTTCCGGGCATGCAACGGCCGCGCGTATTCTGGCTGGGCGTGGAGGATGCGGCCCGGCGCGACATGCCGAAGGGTGGAGCGTTGAAGGCGCTTGCCCGTTGTTGCCGGAACGCGGGTCGTGCTACGCTTCGCAAGCGATCGGCGAAGGAGGCGCCCTTTCGCGGCCATGTCACTCTGGCGCGGCGCCGAGGGCTTCCCTTGCCTATGGATCCGTCGGCACTGGAGGCGATGCCCGCGCCGCCTGCCCTGACATGGGAGGC
>CAYVBG010000223.1:0-2446 GCA_964449205.1 uncultured Zetaproteobacteria bacterium
CCCCACCCTGCGGGAAGACCCCGCCGATGCGGAGGTCGTCTCCCACCGCTTGCTGCTGCGCGCGGGCTATATCCGCCGCGTCACCTCCGGTGTTTACGATTTCCTGCCGCTGGGCCTGCGCGTGTTGCGCAAGATCGAGCGCATCGTGCGCGAGGAGATGGAGGCCGCCGGCGCGGTCGAGCTGTTGATGCCGATGGTGCAGCCTGCCGAGCTGTGGCGGAAGTCCGGGCGCTGGGAGAAATACGGCCCCGAGCTGCTGCGGTTTTCCGACCGGCACGATCATCCCTCCTGCCTGGGGCCGACGCACGAGGAAGTGATTTGCGATCTCGTGGCGCGCGAGCTGCGCTCCTACAAGCAGCTGCCGATGAATCTCTACCAGATCCAGGCCAAGTTCCGGGATGAAATCCGCCCCCGCTTCGGCCTGATGCGCGGGCGCGAGTTCATCATGAAGGATGGCTATTCCTTCCATGCCGACGACGCCGATCTGGCGCGCGAATACCGCAACATGTTCGCCGCCTATCACCGCATCTTCACGCGGCTGGGGCTGCGTTTCCGCGCGGTCGAGGCGGATACGGGCAGCATCGGCGGCCACGATTCGCACGAGTTTCATGTGCTGGCCGAATCGGGCGAGGATCGCATCGCGCATTGTTCGGCCTGCGATTACGCGGCCAATGTCGAGAAGGCCCGTTCGCGGCGCGATGCGCCTTCGGGCGAGGTCGGCGAACTGCGCGAGGTCGAAACCCCGTCGGTCAGCGCGGCGGAGGAGGTGGCGGCGTTCCTGAAACTGCCGCCCGCGATGCTGGTCAAGACCCTGGCGTTCACCGTGCGCGGCGGCGAGCTGGACGGCCGGACGATCGCCGCCTGTGTGCGTGGCGACGATGTGTTGCAGGAGGTCAAGCTCGCCCATGCGCTGGGCGCGGACGAGGTGGCGCTGGCCGACGAGGCGGCGGTGGCGGCCATCGGCGGCGTGGCCGGGTTCATCGGGCCGGTCGGGTTGGATGCGCCGGTGTTCATGGACGAGAGCCTGCGCGGCGCGCGGGGGCTGGCGGCGGGCGCGAACCGGCCGGATGTGCATCGGGTCAGGCTGGATGTCGCCCGCGATGTGCCGGAGGCGCGCTTCGCCGATTTGCGCGAGGTGCGTGCCGGCGATGGTTGCCCGCGCTGCGAGGCCGGCCGGATCGAGCTGTCGCGCGGCATCGAGGTGGGGCATGTGTTCGCGCTCGGGCGGCGCTACACCGAGCCGATGGAGGTGCGTTTCCAGAACGAGACCGGCCGGCGCGAAACGCCGACGATGGGCTGCTACGGCATTGGCGTCTCCCGCCTGATGGCGGCGATCGTCGAGCAATGCCACGACGAGGCGGGCATCGCGTGGCCGGCGCACATGGCGCCGTTCGATGTCGCGCTGATTTCGATGGGGCGCGGCGATGCGGTGCAGGATGCGGCGGAGCGACTGTATCTTGAAATGCGCGATGCCGGACTCGATGTGTTGTGGGATGACCGACAGGAGCGACCGGGCGTGAAGTTCAAGGATGCCGAGCTGATGGGCCTGCCGTATCAGGTGGTGGTGGGCGAGCGCGCGCTGGCCGAAGGCATGGTCGAGGCCGGGCGGCGGCGCGGCGAACGGGTGCGTGTGCCGCTGGAGGAGGCGACCGGTTTCGTCGTCTCCGGGCGGGAACGGGGATTGTCCTGAACGCGCGCGAGCTGTCCCGCCTGCTTCGGGGCATGCCTCCGAAGGTGATTCTGGCGGGTATCCTGCTGGGCGGTTTTGCCGTGACGCTGCCCTTGTGGCTCGCCGGCACGCCGGAACAGAAACAGCGACTGGTGGAGACCACGACCACGATGCGGGTGGTCGAGAAGAGCGTGGGTTCGATGGTGGACATCCAGCCCGGGGAACAGGCGCGGCTGAAGCGCATGCTCGCGCCGCCGGGCCCGGACGACGGCGGATTCGACATGGAAGTGTGGGAGAAGGACATCCGCGAGGTCATCAAGCCTTGGGTGCGCGATCCCGACGAGGCTGCGGCCATGGCGCGCTGGGTGTATATCTACAGCCAACGGTTCAATCTGTCGCCAGAGCTGGTGTTGGCGGTCATCGCGGTGGAATCGCAATTCGATCACTATGCCATCAGCAATGTCGGCGCGCGCGGGTTGATGCAGGTGATGCCGTTTTGGAAGGAAAAGCTGGGCAGTCCGGACGACAACCTGTTTGAGATCGAAACGAACATCCGCTATGGCTGTGCCATTTTACGCATGTATCTGGACCGGTATCACGGCGACCTGAAGCGGGCATTGGCCGCGTACAACGGCTCGCTCGGCCGGACGCGCTATCCGGCCAGGATCTATGCCCAGATGAAGCGGTTCAAGGCGGCGGCGCAGGACTTGTGACGCCGCCGCCCGCGCGCATCGCGGCGGCCATCACATCCTTCAGCATCGCGGGCGTGAGCCGTCC
>CAYVBG010000224.1:0-2404 GCA_964449205.1 uncultured Zetaproteobacteria bacterium
TTGAGCGCGGCCAAACGTTCGGCTGTGAACTTGCCCAGCATCTGATGCGTGGCGCGAGCCAGGCCCTGCCACGAATCCCCGGTCTGCCAGCGGTGCAGATGAATGGCCGGGATCCGATCGTCCTGTTTGCCACTGTAGGCTCCGAAGGATCGAACAATCGACTGAAAATCAGCACGATAGAGATCAAACTTCGCGCGTTGGCTGAAGCACAGGAGCACAAACGCCTGGTCGTGTTTTTTGGCTACGGCCGCCAGCGCCCGCGCCTGGCCGACCTTGGGCAACGAGAGATCAAGCTCCGCCTGCGCAATCTCGAATCCGTCCCGGGTTTCGGTGGCTTGCGCTTCCAGGTGTCGCTTGGGGAACAGTCCACGCAGTATCCGGGCGGCGGAACGTCGCTTGGACAGTTGCTTCAGGTGCAACTGGAAGAAAGCCCGCTGTCGGCGCTTGCGGGCTGTGAGCGCCGCATGGCTGTTGTGAATCACCCAGTCCTTGGGGAATGTCAGGTGGATGCCCAGCTCGGGGTGGATGAACCGCTGGCCGACGACCGCGCCTTCCCTGGCGCTGTCGCCGTAGGCGTAGCCTTCCAGCGCGGCCAGCATCGCGTTGTGGCCGACTTCGCCCAGTGTGGATTGCGCGCTTGCGGCCCGTTCCGCCGCTTCGCGGATGCGTTTTTCGGTTTCCGGATGACTGGCGAAGGCGCCGTGATAGATTTCCGGCGCCTTGCCGGTGGCATCCCTGGTTTCCTTGATGCGTATGTCCTCCAGGCGTTTCATCGTTTGCAGGATGCGGATGGTCGCGCGCGGATCATAGCCGGCGCGGGCGATGTATTTGACGGAAAGTTCGTCGGATTGCAGCTCATCCTTGCGGCCGAAGCCCTGAATCGCGGCCAGGGCCACCAGGTCGGAGATCTGGCCGATGGGCTGCGGAATGGGCACGAAGATGGAGGCCACGGCCATGCCCAGCCGGTAGCTCTGCACCTGGGTATAGCGTTGCACCGCGTGGCGGGCGGTGACATGGCCGATTTCGTGTCCCAACACGGCCGCCAGTTCGGCCTCGCTGTTCATGTGCACCAACAGGCCGCGGTAGATGTAAATCCAGCCTCCAGGCAGGGCGAATGCATTGATGGTTTTGTCGTCCACCACATGGAAGCGGTAGAACAGCTCCGGTCGGTCGGACACCGCCGCCACACGCTGGCCGACCTTGTTCACGTATTTCACCAGCGGGTCGTCCTTGGGCAGCAGCGGCATGTCCTTGGCGACCTGCGCCGCGGCCTGACGCCCAAGCTCCAGCTCCTGTTTCTCGCTCATCAGCACAAACTCAGGATGCTTGCTCACCGGATTGGTGGCGCAGCCGGCGAACCACGCGAGCAGCGCCAGCGCCACGGGCAACATGCGCTTCATCACAACGCCTCCAGATCGAAACGGCTGTGCAACGCCAGATACAGCCCGCCTCCGCGACCGGCGCGCACGACGCCATGAACGATGACAGTCTGGCCGGCGCGCACCGTCAGGGGCAGCCGAAACCATGCGCGATATTTGCGAGGAATGGTCACGGTCAGCCGGCCCAGCCTGAAGCCCGCCCCGTTTCGGAACACGCGTTCGACGCGCCCTCGCAGCAGGCGGAACTGGCCGATATGCGCGAGCCGGACTGCATTCGCATTCAGCACTGCGAAGCGCCGGGTCTGCCAAATGCCGCGCTTCACCCGTCGCGCCTCGCGCTCCAGCGCCAGAAGTTCGGCCGCGCGTCCGAGATTGGGCGCGAAGGGGTAGGCCAGCGCCATGCCCCGACGCACCATCTCACCGTTCACCCACAAGCCGTCGCGTCGCCAGACATGGGCGAGCAGGCGCCCATAGGTGTCGCGCCGCTCGCGTTCAAAGCGCAGACGCAGCGTGCGACCGGCGATGAGCGATTTCAGCGCCTGCATCGCCGCAACGCCCTGTGGCTGACCGGGCTGGTTGCCGTGCGCGATTTCCGGCGCATTGATGCCGAGCAACCGCACCTTGTCGCCGGCGGCGGTGCGGAAGGTGTCGCCGTCGTACACCCAAGCCACGCGCACCCAGCGTCCGGTTTCGATCACCGACAGCGTGCCCGCGGTGGCAGGCGTTTCGGCGAGAACGCAACACAGCAGCGCGACGAGCGCGGCGCTGCCTCGCAGTCTAGTCGTGCGTCGTTTCAAGTGTGCCGATCAGCTCGCCCCAGCCGCGCATGCCGTGGCGGCGCAGATGGTCCGCCATGCCCTCCAGCATGCGCGCTGGCAGGAGCGGTTCGTAGAACAGGCCGGTGCCCAGCCCGATGGCATCCGCGCCGGTGATGGCGAACTCGATGGCGTCGCGCGGCGAGCAGATGCCACCCTGACCGAGGATGGGGATGCCGTGCCGCGCCGCGACCTGCCGGGTTTGATGCA
>CAYVBG010000225.1:0-2375 GCA_964449205.1 uncultured Zetaproteobacteria bacterium
GTATGGAGATCCCAAGGCGCGAGCGGGCACTCGCGCGCCGGAATGCCGAGCTTGCCGGCCAGCTCCAGCACCAGCGCCCGCGTGACGCCGGCCAGCGCGCCTTCGACTGCCGGCGGCGTGCGCAGCTCGCCATCGCGGACGATGAACACATTGTCCGCCGCGCCCTCGGCCAGCCGTCCCGCCGCGTTCAGCAGCAGCGCCTCGTCCGCGCCCGCCCGGCGCGCCTCGATGCGCGCCAGCACCTGATGCAGGTAGTTCAGGCTCTTGATGCGCGGATCGAGCACATCCGGCCCGGGCTTGCGCAGCGAGCTGGTCACCACATGCGCGCCGCGCTTGCAGATGCGCGCATTGGCCATCGTGAGCGTGGCGGCGAGGATGAACACCTGCGGCGTGCAGTCGTCGATATCCAGTCCCAGCGAACCGGGGCCGCGCGTGACGACCAGCCGCAGATAGCCGTTCGCATCGGGATGGGCGGCGATGGTTTGCGCGATGCCGCGCTCCAGGTCGGCGGCGCTCATCGGCAGGGGCAGCGCGAGGGCGCGGGCGGAATCACGCAGGCGCGCCAGATGCGCAGGCAGGCGAAACGGGCGGCGATGGTAGAACCGAATGCCTTCGAACACGCCGTCGCCATAGAGAAGGCCATGATCGAGCACGGAGATGCAGGCGCGGTCGGGCGGCACGATGGCGCCGTTGATCCAGCAGGTGGCGGGCGAGGGCATGGCAAGGCTCCTGATGCGGCATGATGGTCAACGATGTTGACCTGTTGAACCCTGTCGCCGCCGTGGCATCATGTCAACATGGTTGACTTGTTATCGGACAGGGAGCGGTTGAACGAAGCCTTGGAGGCGATGCACTTCGGCTTTCGCGCGCTGATCGCGCGGCCGGACGCACGCCTGGCGACGCTGGGGTTGTCGCGCGTGCATCATCGCTTGCTCTATTTCATCGGGCGGCATCCCGATTGCAGCGTCGGCGAGCTGCTGCGCGTGATGCGGGTGAGCAAACAATATGTGCACAAGCCCTTGAAGCGGCTGATCGAAGGGGGCTGGGTGGCAGCGCGCACGGACGCGCAGGACAGGCGCATCCGCCGCTTGCGCCTGACCGGGGCCGGTGCCCGGCTGGAGGAGGAGCTTTCGGGGATGCAGCGGCGGCTTCTGGCGCAGATCTTTGCCGAGGCCGGCCCGCAGGCCGAGGCCGGATGGCGGGATGTGATGCGGCGGATGACAGGGGAACTGAAGGGGCGCTAATGGAGGCATGGCAGGTGATCCGGCGGCGATGGAACAGCATCCGTCGCGGCCGGGCATGCCTTCAATCAGCCTCGCTTCACAGCCGCACCCGCTTCAGGCGCAGGGCATTGGAAATGACCGAAACGGATGAAAAGCTCATCGCCGCCGCCGCAATAACCGGCGAAAGCAGCAGGCCGAAGACCGGATACAATACACCCGCCGCAACCGGCACGCCGGCGGAGTTGTACACGAACGCGAAAAACAGGTTCTGCCGGATATTGCGCATCACCGCGCGCGACAAGCGCACCGCCCGCACGATGCCGTTCAAATCGCCCTTGACCAGCGTCACGCCGGCGGATTCCATCGCCACATCCGTGCCCGTGCCCATCGCGATGCCGACATCGGCGGCGGCCAGGGCGGGCGCGTCGTTGATGCCATCGCCCGCCATCGCGACCACACGCCCCTCGGCCTGAAGTTCGCGCACCACCCGGGCCTTGCGATCCGGCATCACCTCGGCCTCGAAGCGGTCGATGCCGAGCCGGCTGGCCACGGATTCGGCCGTGCGGCGGTTGTCGCCCGTCAGCATCACCACCATGATGCCTTCGGCATGCAGCGCCTCGATCGCCGCGGGCGTGGTGGCTTTGATCGGGTCGGACACCGCCAGCGCGCCGGCTGTCCGGCTGTCCACCGCCATCAGAATCACCGTCGCGCCCTCGGACTGCCGCGCGGCGGTCCATTCCTCCAGCGCACCGGCATCCGCGCCGGCATCCTGCATCAGCGCCGCATTGCCCAAGGCGATCTCGCGATCTTCCACCCGGGCCAGCACCCCCTTGCCGGTGACCGCCTCAAAGTCGGCGGCGCGGGGCAGCGCCAGCCCGCGTTCCTTCGCGGCTTCGACGATGGCCGCGGCCAGCGGATGCTCGCTGCCCTGCTCGACACCGGCGGCCAGCCGCAACAGCTCCTCCTCGCCGAAGCCTTCGGCGGCGCGCATCGCGGTCAACGCCGGCTTGCCCTCGGTCAGCGTGCCGGTCTTATCCACGACGACGGTGTTCACCTTCTCCATGACCTCCAGCGCCTCGGCGTCGCGGATCAACACGCCGGCCTGCGCGCCGCGCCCGGTGCCGACCATGATCGAAATCGGCGTGGCCAACC
>CAYVBG010000226.1:0-2308 GCA_964449205.1 uncultured Zetaproteobacteria bacterium
GGCCAGCCAGCGCGCCACGTCGGGCGCATGATAGGTGAGAATCATATCCGCCCCGGCGCGTTTGAAGCCGAGCATGGTTTCCAGCACCACGCGCTGCTCGTCGATCCAGCCGTTGGCGGCGGCGGCCTTGATCATCGCGTATTCGCCGGAGACATTGTAGACCGCCAGCGGCAGGCAGGTGGCCTCCTTCACGGCGCGAATCACGTCCATGTAGGCCAGGGCGGGTTTGACCATCAGGATATCCGCCCCCTCTTTCACGTCCAGCAGCGCCTCCCGCAACGCCTCGCGGGCATTGGCCGGATCCATCTGGTAGGTGGCGCGGTCGCCGAACGCCGGTGTGGAGTCGGCCGCATCGCGGAAAGGACCAAAATAGGCCGAGGCATACTTGACCGCATACGACATGATGGGCACGTGCTCGAACCCTGCCCCATCCAGCCCCTCGCGAATGGCCGCGACCATGCCGTCCATCATGCCCGATGGTGCCACCATGTCCACACCGGCCTTGGCGTAGGATACGGTTTCACGCTGGAGGTTCCGCAGGGTTTCATCGTTGTTGACGTGTTCGCCGTGGAGAACGCCGCAATGGCCGTGGCTGGTGTATTCGCAAAAACAGGCATCCGCGATGACGGCCAGTTCGGGCGCGGCGTTCTTTGCCTCCCGGATGGCGCGCTGCACGATGCCGTCGTCGTTCCAGGCTTCACTGCCGATGTCGTCTTTCCGTGCCGGAATGCCGAACAGAATCACACCTGGAATGCCCAGCGCCGCCGCCTCGCGCGCCGCCGGTCCGACGCCGGCCAGGGGAATGCGGGATACGCCCGGCATGCTGGCCACGGGCATTGGCTCGGTGATGGTTTCATCCACGAACAACGGCCAGATGAGGTCGCGTGGCGACAGCGCCGTTTCGCGCACCATGTCGCGGATGGCCGCGTTCTGCCGGTTGCGTCGCGGACGGATAACAGGTTTATGCATGAACGCCTCCCTGACGCGTGGTGCGGGTTTCCTGCCGGTTGCGCTGTTCGCCAAACCAGGCGGCCAGACCATCCAGCATGGACGCAAAGCTAGCTTCTTTTGCCACGACCTGCACCCCAAGGCCGATTTCGCGGCAGGCGCGGGCGACCTGGCGGCTGATGACCGCGATGACCGGGCGGCCGGCCAGCGCCGGGTTGCCCACGCGCTGCACGTAGTGCCGGGCTGCCCGCGCGCTGCCCAGCAGCACGGCATCCACGTCGTTCCGTTCCAGCATGTCACGGACAGGAGCGGCATCGTCATTCGGGCAGACGGCGCGGTAGGCAGGGATCAGATGCACGGCGACGCCCGCCTGTTTCATGGCGCGAATCACGGCGTCGCCACCTGTTTCGGCACGGAAGAATATCAGATGCGCCGGCAAGCCGTGATCGCGCCAAGCCTCAATGAGACCGGTCTGCGAGGATTCCCTCGATGAGGTTCTCGGCGTCCATGCAACGCGAACACCGAGCGCCGCCAGTGCTTCGGCCGTTCGTCGGCCAACAGCCACCACTGGCAAATCGGAGAACCGGGAGGCGAACGCCTTGCCCAGCGTCCGGGCCACGCATTGCACGCCATTGACGCTGGTGAACAGGGCCTGCGCGCCGGGGCGCACCAGCAGCGGGAGCGCGGCCCGGACAGGATCGGGCAGGCATTCAATGGCCAAGCAGGGGAACGGTACGGGATTGGCGCCGCGCTTCCGCACCAGCCTGGCCACGTCTCCGGCCTGTTCCACAGCGCGAGTAATCAGAATGCGTTTGCCCCTGAGTGTGCTCATGCCGCCCATTCTGCCCCAGCCAGTCGCGGCTGACCATGCGCCCGGATTTGTGTGTCCTGAACAAAGCGGTTGACGCTGCGTGTCGGGCCCCTATAGTTCGCCGCCCTCCGGGGCGCGACGCCCTGGCAGGAATGGTCCGACGGCGCGGAAATCCGGTTGTCGGGCCAACGGCGAAAAAGGGTGTTGACGAGAGCTCGCCGGCCCCTATAGTTCGCCGCCCGCTCGCAGGCCGCCGGCCGTCGGGCGGGACGCAAGATGGGGAGTTGCTTTTCCCGGAAGGGGGCATAGACTTCCCGGCCCCGCGCGAAAAGCGCGGTTTGGTCTTTACAATTCGTGGTTTTTGCTTGAGCTGTGGACGTGCCGGATCAATCCTTGCATTGCACGGGGTTGTTTACCGGTCGCGTCAACAGGTTGAGCTGTACGTGAACGAGTAAATGACTTCCGTCAATGATTGGATGAGTTTTTTGGAAACACAACTTTCTTCGGAGAGTTTGATCCTGGCTCAGAACGAACGCTGGCGGCGTGCCT
>CAYVBG010000227.1:0-2294 GCA_964449205.1 uncultured Zetaproteobacteria bacterium
GGTGCAGCGCGGCAATCCGGAAATGGAACGCCGCTGCCAGGAAGTCCTGGATCGTTGCTGGCAGATGGGCGAGGACAATCCGATTCTGTTCATTCACGACATTGGCGCGGGCGGGCTGTCCAATGCCGTGCCGGAACTGATCGATGATGCCGGTTTGGGCGGGTGGATCGATTTGCGCGCGGTGCACAACATGGCGCCGGGCATGAGCCCGATGCAGATCTGGTGCAACGAGGCGCAGGAGCGTTATGTGCTGGCCATCAACAAGGATGATCTGCACCGGTTCCGCGAGATCTGCGCGCGTGAGCGATGCCCGTTCGCGGTGCTGGGCGAAGCCACGGAGGGGCGCCGGCTGGTGGTGCACGATCCCGAGTTCGACCGGAAGGTGGTGGACATGCCGCTGGACGTGCTGCTGGGCAAGCCGCCGCGCATGACACGGGATGTCCGATCCCTTCCGTCCGTTAGAACAACATTCAAACACTCGGAGCTGGATGTCCGCGAGGCGGCGTACCGGGTGTTGCGCATGCCCTCGGTGGCGAGCAAGGAGTTTTTGATCACCATCGGTGATCGCACGGTCACGGGGCTGGTGGCGCGCGACCAGATGGTGGGGCCATGGCAGGTTCCGGTGTCCGATTGCGCGGTGACGCTGCGCGATTTCGAGGGCCATGCCGGCGAGGCCATGGCGATGGGCGAGCGTCCGACGATTGCGATGATCGACGCGCCGGCTTCCGGCCGCATGGCGGTGGGCGAGGCGCTGACCAATCTCGCCGCTGCCGATGTGGGGGATATCGGGCGGGTGAAGTTGTCGGCCAACTGGATGGCGGCGGCCGGTCATCCCGGTGAGGACGCACGCCTGTATGCCACGGTGGAGGCCGTGGCCATGGAACTGTGCCCGGCGCTTGGCGTGTCCATTCCGGTCGGCAAGGACTCGCTGTCCATGAAGACGGTATGGCATGGGGATGGCGGGCGACGCGAGATGATTGCTCCGTTGACGCTGAATATCTCGGCGTTTGCGCCGGTGGAGGACGCCCGCCGCACGTTGACGCCCGTGCTGCGGATGGACGCGGGAGCGACCGACCTGTTGTTGATCGATCTGGGGCAGGGGCGCAACCGGCTGGGCGGCTCGGCTTTGGCGCAGGCCTGGCACGCCACGGGGGGGGATGCGCCGGATGTGGATGATCCGGCGTTGTTGCGGGCGTTTTTTGGCGTGGTTCAGCGGTTGAACCGCGAGGGTTTGTTGCTGGCCTGTCATGATCGCTCCGATGGAGGGCTGTGGGCCTGTCTGTGCGAAATGGCGTTTGCCGGCCGTTGCGGGGTGGATGTGTCGCTGGATGCGTTGGGGCCGGATGCGATGGCGGCGTTGTTTGCCGAGGAACTGGGCATGGTGATGCAGGTGCGGCGTTCTGATCGCGAGCGGGTGCTGGCGCGGTTGGTGGATGCCGGTCTGGGGCATGTGTCGCATCGGATTGGCGCGCCCGCGGCGCAGGGGGTGGTGCGGATCCGGCATGGCGACCGGACCGTGATCGAGGAGCCCGTGTCCGACCTGTTGCGTGCGTGGGGCGAAACCAGCCATCGCATCGCGGCGCTGCGCGATCATCCCGATTGCGCGCGCGAGGCGTTCGAGGCGCTGACCGACGACGCCAACACGGGGTTGTTTGCCCGGCTGTCGTTTGATCCCGCTTTGGATGTCGCCGCGCCGTTCATCGCCACGGGCGCGAGGCCCAAGGTCGCGATTCTGCGTGAGCAGGGCGTGAACGGGCAGGTGGAGATGGCGGCGGCGTTTGATCGCGCCGGTTTCGAGGCCGTGGATGTGCACATGTCCGACATCGTGTCCGGTCGGCTGGATTTGAAGGATTTCCATGGCTTGGCCGCGTGCGGCGGTTTTTCCTTCGGCGACGTGATGGGCGCCGGCCGGGGCTGGGCGAATGCGATTTTGTTCCATGCGAGGGCGCGGGACGTGTTCGCCGGTTTCTTCGCGCGGCGCGATGTCTTTGCGCTTGGGGTATGCAACGGCTGCCAGATGATGAGCCGGTTGAAGGACATGATTCCCGGCGCGGAGCGATGGCCGGTGTTCGTGCGCAATCGCTCCGAGCAGTTCGAGGCTCGACTGTTGCAGGTGGAGGTGCTGGACTCCCTGCGGGAGTTCAACGAGTGGGTCGCCGCCGCCGGCACGCCGCCCGGCCGGGCCCAGCACCTGCGCCGCCTCCTCCAGGGCTCCATGGAGCGCGACCTGAGCGGCCTGCGCGTCCAGGCCGTGGACGACACCTTCCTCTTCGTCCAGCAGGTGGCCTGGATCC
>CAYVBG010000228.1:0-2280 GCA_964449205.1 uncultured Zetaproteobacteria bacterium
GGTGAATGGAGGCTTGTGGAGCGCCTTGGGGTATGCGGCGGATCGCGGGCATGAGGAGGTGCTGGACATGCTGCTGGAACATGGTGCGTGGCCGGATTTGAATCAGCCGGGGTGGTATCCGCTGCATTTGGCAGCAGCGCGGGGCGATGAGAAGTCCGTTGAGCTTTTACTGCGCCATGGGGCGCTGACCTGGTTGCCCGATCATGCCGGCCATCCGGCTTGGGCAGTGGCCGAGATGGCCGGGCATTCACGATTGGCAAAGCGAATCCGGGACTGGAGAAAGCGCAGCCGTCTGGAGGATTGACGCGCTTGCCGGCAGCATGCGCCGCCGAGGATTGACGCACGGAGGCGCATCATGCGGCAAGGCGAACGACCGAATCTGCTCATCATCGGCGCGGGTGGCGTCGGCGCGGCCTGTGCGCAGAAGGCGGCGCAGCACGCGGACGAGTTGGGCCGCATCTGCATCGCCAGCCGATCGAAAACCAGTGCGGCGCAGGCCGCGGCCGAGGTGCGCCGGCTGGGCGAGCGGCATGGCGATGCCCGCCGCGAGGCGGAGATCACGGCGGCGGGCGTGGATGCGATGGATGCCGATGCTGTCGCCGCGCTGATTCGCGAGACGGGTGCGGGCATCGTACTCAATGTCGCCTCGCCCTTCTGCAATCTGACGATTCAGGACGCCTGCCTGCAAACCGGCGCGCATTACATCGACACCGCCGTGCATGAGGTGGAGGGGCGCACGAACGAGCCGCCGCCTTGGTATGCGAACTACGAATGGCCGCGCCGGCCCCGGTTCGAGCAGGCGGGGGTGACGGCGATTCTGGGCTGCGGCTTCGACCCCGGCGCGGTGAATGCGTTTTGCGCTTGGGCGGCGAAGCACCGCTTCGACGCGATTCACGAGATCGACATCATGGATGTGAACGGCGGCGATCATGGCCGCTTCTTCGCGACGAACTTCGATCCGGAGACGAACCTGCGCGAGATTCTGGAGGATGTCGTCTATTGGGAGGACGGCGAGTGGAAGCGGATTCCGCACCATTCCAAATGGCGGGACTATGATTTCCCGGAGCTGGGGCGGCATCGGGTGTATTCGATGGGGCATGATGAGGTGCATTCGCTGGCCGTGCATTTCAGGCCCCGGCGGGTCGAGTTCTGGATGGGCTTCGGCGAGCGCTACCTGCGCGTGTTCGAGGTGCTGGAGAAGCTGGGCCTGCTCTCCGAGGAGCCGGTGGAGGTGGACGGCTGCCGGGTGAAGCCGCTGCGCTTGCTGAAGCAACTCTTGCCCGACCCGAAATCGCTGGCGGCGGATTACACCGGCAGTGTGTGCATCGGCTGCCGGATTCGCGGCGAGAAGGACGGACGGACGGGCGCGGTGTTCGTGTATTCGACCTGCGATCACCGCGCCTGCTTCGAGGAGATCGGCGCGCAGGCGATTTCATACACCACCGCCGTGCCGGCGGTGACGGCGGCGCTGCTGATCGCGCGGGGGGTGTGGAATGTGCGGCGGATGGTCAATGTCGAAGAGCTCGACCCCGATCCGTTCATGGAACTGATGCCGCAGCTCGGCATCGGCTGGCAGGTGCGGGAGGAGGGATGATGGCCGGCGCGCGGCGCGTCCGGCTTGATGATTTACGCCGCGCGTAATAAACTGGCTTGCGTGATTCGGTCGTTCGCAGACAAACAAACCGCCGCGATCTTCTCCGGGCGGCGTGTGCGTGGATTGCCGGCGGGGATTCAGCAGCGGGCGCGGGAGAAGTTGATGGCGATTCATGCGGCGGTGTGCATGGACGATCTGCGGAATCCGCCGGGCAATATGCTGGAGCGGTTGTCCGGGCGGCGGAAGCATCAGTGGAGCATTCGCATCAACAAACAATGGCGTGTGTGCTTCGAGTGGAAGGCCGGGGATGCGTGGAATGTCGAGATCGTGGACTATCATTAGGAGGTGTTGCCATGGCTGTTCGGATTGACGAAGTCGCGGACATGGATGTTTCCGATGTGGCAGACGGTCGCCTGAAGCCCGTGACGCCCGGCGATGTGTTGCGTCACGATTTCATGGAGCCGATGGGGTTGACCGCAAATGCCCTGGCGCGGGCGCTGGGGGTGCCGGCCAACCGGATTACGGGCATTCTCAACGGGCGGCGGAGCATCACGGCCGACACCGCCTATCGTTTGGCGCTGGCTTTTGGCACTTCGCCGGCCTTTTGGCTGAATCTCCAGACGCAATACGATCTGGAGGTTATGGAGCGCACCAAGGCCGGCGAGCTTCGCAAGCAGGTGCATCGC
>CAYVBG010000229.1:0-2263 GCA_964449205.1 uncultured Zetaproteobacteria bacterium
GCCGACATAGCTCAGATGGTTGACCTTGCTGCCCCGGCCAACGACCGAGTTCTTGATTTCGACAAAGTTGCCCACATGCACGCCCTCGTCGAGCCGCGCGCCCGGACGCAACCGCGCAAACGGCCCGATACGCGCGCCAGACGCCACGTTTGCCTCCCGCAGATGACTGAACGCCAGCACCTCCACCCCGTCGTCCAGCCAGGCGTCCTCCAGCACCGCATGCGGCCCAATCCGGCAGTCATCACCCACATGGGTGGAACCCAGCAAATGGCAGCCGGCATGGATCACCGTGTCCATGCCGATCGCGACACCGGCTTCGATGCGCACCGTGTCCGGCATCTCGATGGTCACGCCCCGTCGCTGCCAATCCTCGATGATGGCCCGTTGCATGATGGACTCCACATGCGCCAGCTGCACACGGTCGTTGACCCCCAGCATCTCGGCGGCATCATCCATGCGCACCGTCTCCACCGCATGCTCGTGTTTCAACGCCAACGGGACGATGTCCGGCAGGTAATACTCCCCCTGTGCGTTGCGATTTCCCAGCTTGTGCAACAAATCGAACAACACCTCATACCGCACGCAGTAGATGCCGGTGCTCACCTCCCGGATCGCCCGCTCCTCTTCGCTCGCATCCCTTTCTTCGGCCACGCGCGTCACCCTGCCGGATGCGTCGCGCACGATGCGACCGTATCCGAAAGGATTGTCCACTTCCGCCGTCAGCGCGGTCACCACGGCGTCGCACGCGCGATGCGCCTCGACCAATTCCGCCAGCGTTTCGGCCCGCAGCAGCGGTGTGTCGCCGCAGACGATCAGCACATCGCGCACGTCCACGATCACCCGTTCGGCCTGCTTTACCGCATGCCCCGTTCCCAACTGTCGATCCTGAATCACCCATTCCAGATTCTTCGGCTGCCCCACATGGGCGCGCACCTGATCGGAGCCATGCCCGGTCACCACCGCAATGCCCTTGGGCCTGAGCGACTCCACCGTATGCAGCACGTAGTCGATCATCGCCCGCCCCAAAACGGGATGCAGCACCTTCGGCAAATTCGATCGCATGCGCTTGCCCTTGCCCGCAGCCAGCACGCACACCTGCAGATCGGGGAAACTGTAGTCGGAAATCATGCGGCCTCCGCCCGTGCCGTTCTTGGCGTCAAATCTCGCACAATCGAGCCGGGCATGCAAAAAACCGCGCAAGGAGCCGGTTCAGTTCAATCGCGTCGGCTTTCGTTCCGGATCCCGGCCCAACCGGGCAATGGCCTCCTCCACCATCCGGCGCGCTTGCCGTTCGTCCAGGTTTTCGCGAATCAACCGTTCGGCCATCATCACCGCCATCTCGCCCGCCGCCTTTCGCAGCTCCCGCATCGCCTGCCTGCGTGCAAACGCCAGATCCTCGCGAAACGCAGCCTTGCGTCGCGCCATCTCCCTGCGCCATTCACGCATCGCATCTTCCTGTTGCCGGCGGATGCGCCGCTCGGCATCACGCATCATCTCACGCATTTCCTCATCCGCCTGCCGGATTTTCCGCTCATATTCTTCCCGAAACAACTCCGCCTCACGCCTGGCCCGGCGAGCGGCCTCCAGATCCTCGCGAATCGCCCGGGCGCGCATCTCCAGCGCCTCTCCAATTCTCGGCAACACAAATCGCCGCATCAGGGCGAACAGCAGGCCAAAGGCCGCCAGCGTCCACACGATCTCGGCCAACCACGGATCCGGATCGAACTGCGGCATGCGCGTCACCCGCCCTGCCCGAGAATAATGAATGCGACGACCAGCGCATACAGTGCAATGGTTTCCACCAGCGCAAAGCCAATCCAGGCGTATTTCGACAACACTGGCTCGGCCTCCGGCTGGCGCGCCACCGACTCGATGAGCTTGGAGAAAATCATCCCGATGCCCACGCCGGCGCCTGCCATGCCGGCGGCGGCCAGTCCCATGCCAATCGGGATCGTTGCGGATACATCCATGGCGTTCACCTCCTCCTTGTCATGATTCAGTGTCCGGTCAGCGCGTCATCGATATACACACAGGTCAACACGGTGAAGATGTAGGCCTGTATCACCGCGATCGCCATCTCCATTGCAATCTGAACCAGCGTGAAGCCCATCGGCAACCATGCCAGAAACCACGGAGCGCCCAATCCAAGCACAGCCAGCACGGCCAGCGCCGCGTGGCCGGCGGTCATGTTGGCAAACAAACGCACAGCCAACGCCTCCCATTCCCAACAGCACCACATGTTGAATGCCATCTGACTTAACCC
>CAYVBG010000230.1:0-2249 GCA_964449205.1 uncultured Zetaproteobacteria bacterium
TTTTGGGCCGCTGTACCTGCCGCGCAGTAGATTTCTCATAAGTCCGACAGACTGCTAGGATGGGCGCATGCCGGAAGCACACCTGACCGTCAGCGAACTGACGCAACGCATCCGTCGCATGCTGGAACAACATTTTTCCCGCGTGCGCGTGATGGGCGAAGTGTCCCGGTTGAAACGCCAGCCCTCCGGCCACGTGTATTTCACCATCAAGGACGAAGGCGCGACACTTTCCGCCGTCATCTGGAAATCCACCGCCGTTCGTCTGCGTGAGCTTCCTGCCGAGGGCGGACAGTACGTGTTCGACGGCCATATTTCGCTGTATCCGCCGCAGGGACGCTACCAACTGGTGGTCACCGGCATCGAGCCGGCGGGCAGCGGCGCGCTCGCTGTGGAGTTCGAACGCCGCAAACGCCTGTTTGCGGAACGCGGCTGGTTCGACGCCAAACGCAAGCGCTCCTTGCCGGCGCTGCCCGCCCACATCGGCATTGTGTCATCGCCGGCCGGCGCGGCGATTCAGGATGTGCGCAAGGTGCTGGCCACGCGACCGGGCTGGCTGAAGCTGACCTTGTCGCCCACACCGGTGCAGGGCGAGGCGGCCCCGGCCGGCATTTCAGCTGCCATTGCCCGTCTGCGGGCCATGGCCTCGCCGCCCGAGGTGCTGCTCGTCGTTCGCGGCGGCGGCAGCCCCGAGGACTTGTGGTGTTTCAACGATGAAAGGGTCGTGCGCGCCATCGTCGAATGCGATATTCCCGTCATCACCGGCATCGGCCACGACATCGACGTCACGCTGGCGGACTTCGCGGCCGACCGCGCGGCGGCCACGCCGTCCAACGCCGCGGAAATCTGCTGCCCGGATCGCGACACCCTGCGCCAGCGTCTGCCGCGCCTGCCGCTGTTGCGCCAGATGATGAACCGGACGCTTGCCGCTCATCGCCAGCAGGCAACGCAGCAACGGCTGCGGCTGGTGCACGCCTGGCGCCTGGGGCAAGACAAATGGCGCATGGACATGGAACGGCATCGTGAGCGGCTGGCCCTGCTGGCGGGCCAGCGCGTGCAACACGCCCGTCAGCAACTGGCCCGGGAGCAGCACCGGCTCTCGGTGCTCGATCCAACCGCCGTGCTGGAACGCGGCTATGTGATCTGTCAAAACGCGGCGGGTCGCGTCATCTCCGACGCACACGCCATCCAGGCCTGCGATGCGCTGCATCTGCGCTTTCATGATGGCGAGGCCAGGACGCGGGTCACCGCCGTGCGGACAAGATCATGAAGCCGGCGCGCACGCGCCCGCCCGCTTTCGCCGCGTTCATGCTGCTGGCCATTTCCGTCGCCATCCCCGCGCCGGCGAACGCGGCCGGAGTCTGGCATGCGCGGCAAGGCGATGTGGTGCATGTAACCATGCCTTATGGCGGCAACGCACCGGCGCGACTGCGCGCGCTGGGTCGGGACTGGCCCGTGCATCGTGATGCGCCCGGACGTCTGGACGGCTGGATCGGCGTGGATCTGGGCGTAAAGCCCGGGGATTATCCGGTGCGCTGGCGCATCGGGGCAGTCACGCGCAGCCAGACGCTGCATGTGGAAGCCGGGCGCTTCCGAATCTCGCGCATCCATGTGCCTCGCAAGATGGCGGTGTTCGACGCGCCAGCGCTCGCGCGTATCCGCGCCGATCATGCGGCGCTGCGTCGCGCGGCGCGACAGCCGGTCCATGCCGCGCCTGCTTTCGCGTTCCGCGCGCCGCCCGTGCGCGGCGTGGTCTCCACCCCGTTCGGCGCACGGCGCTATGTGAACGGCGAACCCCGCTCTCCCCACTCCGGATTGGACATCGCGGCCGCCGAGGGCGCGCCCGTGCTGGCTCCGATGGCCGGTCGGGTGCTGATGGTGCGCAAGATGTTTCTCAGCGGCAACACCGTGCTTCTCGGCCACGGGGAAGGGCTGACGAGCGTTTATGCCCATCTGCGCGCGGTGAGCGTGCGACAGGGGCAATGGATCGAGGCGGGCGCGCGCATCGGCGAAACCGGGCACACCGGTCGCGCCACCGGCCCCCATCTGCACTGGGGCGTGCGTTTTCGCGGCGCGCGCGTGAACCCTGCCTCCCTGTTGCCGCCCAAGGCGACGACCTCCGCCGGACTTCCCGATCGGTGACGGCTCTGCTATAACTCTGCGGACATCGGTGCCCGAGCCCTTGCCCGCGCACAGGAGGAGACAGACTTGCCGGAACATCACTTGTTCGCCGCCGCCGGAGAAAGCCAGCC
>CAYVBG010000231.1:0-2229 GCA_964449205.1 uncultured Zetaproteobacteria bacterium
GGAAGGATTCATCCTGCCACGCGTCATGGAAGGCCGCCTCCAGCTCGGCCAGCGGGCCCATCAGCGTCTCGGCCGCGAACTTGCCGCCGAAACGCCCGAAATGGCCGCCGGCATCCGGCGCGTGACGAATGGTGAGATCGTAAGGGTGTTCCAATGTGCCGCCCATTCAACTCCCCTGCCGCACGGCCCGGACAAAATCCCGCATCTTGTCCTCGTTTTTCAGACCGGGCGCATCTTCAACGCCGGAGGATACATCCACCGCGTCCCATTGGCGAATGGCCAGCGCATGGCGCACATTGTCGGCGTTCAGGCCGCCAGCCAGCATCAATGCATGATCATGCGTCACATTGTCGAGCAGCGACCAGTCGAACGTGCGCCCCGTGCCGCCATACACGCCCGGCGGCGCCTTGGCGTCGAGCATCACCGCGCAATCGAAGGCAGGCAGCAGGCCCAGATCCTCGCGGCTGGCCACATGCAGCGCCTTGACGACGCGGCGTTGTTGGGCCTCGCAGAATTCCGGCGTTTCATCGCCATGCAGTTGCAGTACATCCAGCGGGCAGCAGGCCAGCGTGGCATCAATCGCCTCCTGCGTCGGGTTCACGAACAGCCCCACGGCGGACACGAACGGCGGCAGTGCGCGGATGATGGAAGCGGCATGCGCCGGCGACACATGCCGGGGCGAACGATCGTAGAACACGAAGCCCACCGCGTCCACGCCCAGGCGGGCGGCGGCGAGTGCGTCCTGCAAGCGCGTGATGCCGCACACCTTGATGCGCGTGCGATGCGGGGGGGATGCCTCGACCATGTCGAAACGGTAGCAAACGTTGCCCGGCGCGTCATCGGCGCGGGTTTCTCAAGCCTTCGGCGGGCTGCTAGAGTCCGTCGGATGAACGGCGCCGTGATGCACACCTATGCCCGCTGGCCGATTGCGCTGGTGCGTGGCAAGGGCAGCCGTGTCCGGGACGATGCCGGACGCGAATATCTGGATTTTGTGTCCGGCATTGCGGTCAACACCTTGGGGCACGCCCATCCGGAGCTGGTACGGGCGATCTGCGAGCAGGCGCACACCATGCTGCATTGCTCGAATCTCTTTCAGATCCCGCTTCAGGAGGAGCTCGCCCGGCGACTGGCCGAACTGGCCGGACTCGAGCGCGTGTTTTTCTGCAACTCCGGCGCGGAGGCGAACGAAGCAGCCATCAAGCTGGCGCGCAAATACTGGCACGACCGGGGCAGCCCCCGGCGCACCATCATCACGGCTGTCCGCTCCTTCCACGGGCGCACGCTGAACACGCTGACCGCCACCGGGCAAGACAAGGTCAAGTCCGGGTTCGACCCGCTGCCGCCGGGGTTCGCTCATGTGCCGTTTGGCGACATTGCGGCCCTGGCGCGCGCCGTGGGCAGCCAAACCGCCGCCGTGATGCTGGAGCCGATTCAGGGCGAGGGCGGCGTGCATCCCGCCGATCCCGCATATCTGCGCGCGGTGCGAAAACTGTGCAAGGACGCCGGCATCCTGCTGATGCTGGACGAAGTGCAGACCGGCATCGGGCGCACCGGCGCGATGTTCGCCTTCGAACATGCCGGCATCCGTCCGGACGTGCTGACGCTGGCCAAGGGGTTGGGCGGCGGCGTGCCCGTTGGCGCGATGCTGGCACGCGGGGATGTCGCCGGGGCGTTGGGGCCGGGCACGCACGGTTCCACCTTCGGCGGCAATCCGCTCGCCTGCCGTGCGGCGCTGACGGTGCTGGACGTGATTGCGCGGGAGTCCTTGCTGGAGAATGTCCGCGAGCAGGGCGCGCGGCTGATGCTGGGGTTGAAAACGCTGGCGCGCACGCATCCGGTCATTGTGGATGTGCGCGGCGAAGGGCTGTTGATCGGTGCGGAATTGGCGGTGGATGTGGCGGACATGATCGCCCGTTGCCGCGAGGCTGGCCTGCTGTTGTTGTCGGCGGGGCCAAGGGTGCTGCGTTTTCTGCCGCCGCTGAATGTCACGGCGGCCGACATTGACCAGGCTCTGACCGTGTTGGGTGATTGTCTGGCGGCCGTCGAGGAGCAAGCGTGATGAACGTTCGACATTTCCTGACCCTTCTGGATCTTGCGCCCGATGAGGCGCGCGGCGTGCTGGCGCGCGCGGCCGAGCTCAAGCGCATGCAGCGACACGGCACGCCGCATCCATTGCTGGCCGGCAAGACGCTGGGCATGATCTTCGACAAGGCGTCCACGCGCACGCGC
>CAYVBG010000232.1:0-2222 GCA_964449205.1 uncultured Zetaproteobacteria bacterium
TGTTTCGTTGCGATAGATGTAGATGCGCGATTTGTCCGCCGGCACCTCGAATTTCTTGGCTTGCGTGTCCATTTCCATGGATGCCATGGGTACGGAAGCGCAGCCGGCCAGCAACAGCACGCCTGCCGCCGCCAGGAGACTCCAACCTTGCCGCATGTTTCTCCTCCTTGTTGCGTGCGCATTGCGCCCGCCGGTCTCCTGCCGGTATTTATAGCACAGGCTGGAGGATGTTGCCCGGGTGTGTGGCGGGTTCGGGGCCTGGCACTACACGGGCGCATGACGCGTGACAAGCGCTTCCACCCGGGCGCGGATTTCGTCGCGCACGCGGCGGAATGCCGCCATGATTTCATCCTCTGTTCCCGTGGCCTTGGCCGGGTCGTCGAACGGCCAGTGTTCCTTGCGGCAGGTCGCGGGCACGGCCGGGCAGGTCCCGTCGGCATGGCCGCATACCGTCACCAGCAGATCGATGCGTTTCAGCAGCGCGGGATCGAGCCGTGTCGATGATTGCTCCGAGATGTCCACGCCCGCCTCGCGCATCACGGCGACCGCGCGCGGGTTCAGCCCGTGCGCCTCGATTCCGGCGGAGCAAACCTCGAAGCGCTCGCCGCCCAAATGCCGGAGCCAACCCTCGGCCATCTGCGAGCGGCAGGAGTTGCCGGTGCACAGGAACAATACGCGCATTCTACTCATCCTGAACCGTCACCGGCGCAGGCTCGCTGATCGAGATCGCCATTCCCGATGCATACCATGCCTTGGTGCGATTGACGATGGAAACGACCGCCAGCATCGCCGGCACTTCGACCAGCACGCCCACCACCGTTGCCAGCGCCGCGCCGGACGCGAACCCGAACAGCGCAATCGCCGTGGCCACGGCCAGCTCGAAGAAGTTGGACGCGCCGATCAAGGCCGACGGGCCGGCCACCTCGTGCGCCACGCCCAGCCTGCGATTGAGCCAGTAGGCGAGCCCGGCGTTGAAGCAGACCTGCACGGTGATGGGAATCGCCAGCAACAGAATCACCAGCGGCTGGCGCATGATCTGTTCGCCCTGGAATCCGAACAACAGCACGACGGTTGCCAGCAGCGCCGCCATCGAAAACGGATCCATCGCATGCATCACGGCATCCAGTCTGCCGCGCGCCAACAGCAGCCGGCGCAGCGACCAGGCCACGCCCACTGGAATCACGAGATAGAACAACACGGAGAGAAACAGCGTGTCCCACGGCACGGGAATGGCGGAGGCGCCGAGCAGCAGGCCGACGATCGGCGCAAAGGCGAACATCATGATGACATCGTTGAGCGCCACTTGCGAGAGCGTGAACTGCGGATGCCCGTTCACCAGCCGTGACCAGACAAACACCATCGCCGTGCAGGGCGCGGCGGCCAACAGAATCAATCCGGCGATGTATTCGGGAGCCCGGGCCGCATCGAGCCAGCCGGCGAACAGGAACTTCAGGAACAGGTATCCCAGCAACGCCATCGAGAACGGCTTGACCAGCCAGTTGACGGCCAGGGTCACGCCGATGCCCTGCCGATGCGCCCAAACCTCGTGCAACGCCGAATAATCGATCTTCAGCAGCATCGGCAGGATCATCGCCCAGATCAGCACCGCCACGGGCAGATTGATCTGCGCCGCCTGCATGTCGCCCAAGGCATGAAATGCGCCTGGAAACACGCGGCCCAGCGTGATGCCGGCAATGATGCAGAGCAGCACCCACAGCGTCAGATAGCGGGCGAAGGCACCCATGGATTGCGCGTTGTCAGACATGAACACACCTCCGGATGGAGGCATATCATATCCGCTTATGCGGATAAGTAAATCAATATGCCGGCCTTCAACAGCGTGCAAGGATGGCGGCCAGTCGTTCGGCATCGGCTTTCAGCCGCGGGTCGTCCAGCTCCCGAATCAAGCCGGACAACCGGGTCGCGGCGTCGCCAGATAACCGGTAATGCATCCATTTTCCTTCGCGCCGCGCGGACACCAACCCCGCGTGTCGCAACACGGCCAGATGCCGGGAGACCGTGCTTTGCGGCAGCTTCAGGGCCCCGGTCAGATGACACACGCACAATTCGTCATGCAACGACAGAAGACGGAACAGGCGCAAGCGGGCCGGGTCGCCGAGCGCCTTGAAGGCACGGGTCCACTCTTCCGCCAGCATGACCGGACGGATCACCCGTGCGGCTTGATGCGATCGAGAATCCGATGCCCGTTGCGGATGTGCAGA
>CAYVBG010000233.1:0-2187 GCA_964449205.1 uncultured Zetaproteobacteria bacterium
GCGCTGTTGTCGGTGTTGACGGCGCTGGGCGCCGCGGGCGCCGCGCTGTGGCTGACCCGCCCCATCCCCGATCGCCTCGATCGCCTGGAACGGGAGCTGAACGCCTTGCAACAGAAGGCTCATGCCCCGGCGCCCAAACAGGCCAAGGAGATACAGGCACTGCGCGCGCAGGTTCAAAATCTGGAAACACGCCTGGCAAACCATCTCAAGGCCATCGCCGAAACGCCGCCGGAACGTATCGCCCCGCGTCCTGCCCCGGCACCGTCGGCGGCCAAAACATCGCCTCCCGCCGTATCGGCCGTGCGCCCGGTCGCATCCGCTGCCGGCCAAGGCGCGTGGGTGGTCAATCTCACCTCGTTTTCCAGCCGCGCGGCGGCCGAGCGGCAACTCGAGCGACTCAAACGCCTCGGGGTGCCGGCGGAAATCGTGGCCGCGCGGGTGCGCGGCAAACTCTGGTATCGCGTGCGTGTGCCGGGCTTCGCCAATCGCGCGGCGGCCGAGCGCGAACAGCAAAAACTGGCCCGCCAACTGAAGATCGGCGACACATGGGTGGGCCGGCGTTGACACGCGGCCCCGCGATTCCTACTTTCGCCGCACTTTCAAGGAGCAAGGAGCCGACATGACCGACACCCAGCGTTCGCAGCACGATTTCGAGCAGGCCCGCAAGCTGCTTCCCGGCGGCGTGAACTCGCCGGTGCGGGCGTTTCGCGGCGTCGGCGGCACGCCGCGCTTCATCGCCAGCGCCCGCGGCAGCCGCGTGACCGACGTGGACGGCAACGAATACATCGACTATGTCGGTTCCTGGGGGCCGATGATTCTTGGCCATGCGCATCCCGAGGTCGTCGCCGGCGTGCAGGAAACGGCCGCCGCCGGCATGAGCTTCGGCGCGCCCTGCGAGCTGGAGATCGAGCTCGCGGAACTGGTCGTGGAGATGGTTCCGTCCATCGAGGTCGTGCGCTTCGTGAACTCCGGCACCGAGGCGACAATGAGCGCGCTGCGGCTGGCGCGCGGCTTCACCGGCCGCGACAAGATTCTGAAGTTCGACGGCGGCTACCACGGCCATGCCGACGGCCTTCTGGTCAAGGCCGGCAGCGGCGCGGCCACCTTCGGCGTGCCGGACTCCGCCGGCGTGCCGGCCGACTATGCGCGGCTGACCCTGACCGCGCCGTTCAACGACATCGACGCCGTGCGCAGGCTGTTCGCCGAAAACAAGGGCGAGATCGCGGCGGTCATCGTCGAGCCCGTGCCGGGCAACACCGGTGTGCTCGACCTGCACGGCACGGGCTTCCTGCACCAGTTGCGCGCCATCTGCGACGAAGAGGACGCGCTGCTGATCTTCGACGAGGTGATGTGCGGCTTCCGCGTCGCGCCCGGCGGCGCGCAGGAGCTGTTCGGCATCACGCCCGATCTGACCTGTCTGGGCAAGATCATCGGCGGCGGGCTGCCGGTTGGCGCGTATGGCGGGCGCGAGGAGATCATGCGCAAGATCGCGCCGGATGGCCCCGTCTATCAGGCCGGCACGCTCTCCGGCAATCCGCTGGCGATGCGCGCCGGACTGGAAACCCTGAAACGCCTGCGCGACAAGGCGCTGTATGCGCAGCTCGAAGCGCGCACGGCGCGATTGGTCGAGGGCCTGCTCGAAGGCTGCCGCGCCGCCGGCGTGCCCGCCGTGGCCAACCGCTTCGGCTCGATGTTCACCGTGTTTTTCACCGACCGCCCGGCGATTGCGAACCACGCCGATGTCGCCGAAGGCTGCGATCTGGCCTTCTTCGGCCGCTTCTTCCATGCGATGCTGGACGAGGGCGTCTATCTCGCGCCGAGCCAGTTCGAGGCGGCGTTTGTCTCCGCCGCGCACACCGAAGACGACATCGAGGCGACGGTTGCGGCCGCCGCGCGCGCATTGAAGCAGGCGAAGGGATGAACGCGCCGCCGGCCGATGCGCTGAAGTTCGACGATCGCGGCCTGATTCCAGCCATCGCGCAGGACGCCGCCACGGGGCGGGTGCTGATGATGGCGTGGATGAACCGGGAATCCTTCGAAAAAACGCTGGAAACCGGCTTCGCGCATTATTTCTCCCGCTCGCGCGAGCGGCTGTGGAAGAAGGGCGAGACCAGCGGCCATGTGCAGAAGGTCGTGGACATCTTTCTGGATTGCGACGGCGATACGCTGCTGCTGATGGTGGAGCAG
>CAYVBG010000234.1:0-2187 GCA_964449205.1 uncultured Zetaproteobacteria bacterium
GTCGGCCAGTGATTTGGGGCTCCCGTTCACCGCCGTGGGGTTGCTCTACCGCCAGGGATATTTCACGCAGACGATCGACGCCCATGGCCGCCAGATCGCTGAATATCACGACAACCGCTTTGGCGATCTGTGCATCGAGCCGGCCCGGGACAAGGACGGGCATGCACTGACCCTGCACCTGGAATTTCCGGAGTGTTCGACCGACGTCAAGGTCTGGATTGCGGTGGCCGGACACATCCGGCTGGTGCTGCTGGACACGGACCTGCCCGGCAATTGCGACGAATGCCGCGGCATCACCCACCAGCTGTATGGCGGCGGCATCGAAAACCGCATCAAACAGGAGATCGTACTGGGCATCGGCGGGGTGCGGGCGTTGCGTCTGCTGGATATTCACCCGACGGTCTGGCACGCCAACGAGGGGCATGCAGCTTTCATTGTGCTGGAACGGATGCGCGAGCTGGTGACCGCCCACCATCTGACACCGGATGCCGCGCTGGAAGCGGTGCGCGCCAACACCGTGTTCACCACGCATACGCCGGTGCCGGCAGGGCACGACATCTTTCCATTGGATCTGTTCGACCGGCATCTGGGCGCCTATGTGCGGGAGATGGGGCTCGACGCTCGGCAGGTGCATGCGCTGGGTCATGGCGATTTCGGTCATGGGTCGGATGGTTTCAACCAGACTGCGCTGGCCATCCATGGTTCCGCCTATGTCAATGGCGTGGCCCGTTTGCATGGTGAGGTGTCTTCGCGCATGTGCCAGTCCATGTGGCCGGATTTGACGCCCGAGGAAAATCCGGTCACCTCGGTGACCAACGGCGTGCATGTGGCCACATGGCTGGCGCCGGAATGGATCAACGCCTTCAATCAGCATTTGGGCGGCCAATGGCGGGGTCAGCTGCTGTCGCCGGAGTTCTGGCGGGGCGTGGAGGAGATGGCCGACCACCACTACTGGAGCATCCATCAGGCCAACAAGCAGCGCATGCTGCAATATGTGCGGCAGTTGCTGGAGCATCAGGCGCGGCGCAATGGCGAGAGCGCGCATCTGGTGCGACGGATGACGGCGCTGTTTGATGTGCGTACGCTGGTGGTGGGATTCGCACGCCGCTTCGCCACCTACAAGCGCGCCACGCTGCTGTTTCACGACGAGGAACGGTTGCGCGGCATTCTGGAGCGGACGGACCGGCCGGTGGTGTTCCTGTTTGCCGGCAAGGCGCATCCGGCCGACGAGCCGGGGCAGGAGCTGATCCGGCGCATCCACGAATATGCGCGCCGACCGGAGTTCGTCGGCAAGGTGCTGATGCTGGAAGGTTACGACATGACCCTGGCGCGCTACATGATTTCAGGCGTGGACGTATGGCTGAACAATCCCATCCGGCCGTTGGAGGCGTCGGGCACGTCTGGCATGAAGGCGGCAATGAACGGCGTGCCCAACCTGAGCATTCTCGATGGATGGTGGCCGGAGGGATATCAGGGCGACAATGGCTGGGCCATCGGCGGCGAGGGTGAGCATGCCGATCCGCACATGCGCGACGCGGACGACGCCGCCTCGCTCTATCATGTGCTGGAGCACGAGGTGATTCCCGCTTACTACAATCGCAACGAGAGCGGTTTCTCGGATGACTGGGTGCATATTTCCAAGCGGGCGATGATGTCCAGCATTCCGCATTTCAACACCGATCGGATGGTGTCCGAATACACCGAGCGGTTTTATGTGCCGGCGTCACGCCATGGCAAGCTGTTGATGGCGGACGGGTTCCGGCGCGCCCGGGCGTTGGCGGAATGGAAGGCACGCGTGCGCCAGTCATGGAAGAAAGTGCGTCTGGAGCGTTTGGATCAAACGGGCGAGGAGTTCCAGGGGCATTTTGGCGAACATCTGGATGTGCGTATCAAGGTGCATCACGATGGCCTGTCGCCCGATGATATCCGTGTTGAGATCGTGTTGATGCGACCGGCCCGCGCGGGCGGGCATGAACGTTGCGGCGTGATCGGAATGTCGCATGTTGGTGATGGTGTGTTCGCGGCCCGCTTGCAGCCCGATGACGCGGGCGATTTCGCCTATCAGATTCGCGCCTATCCGTTTCATGAGGATCTGGCGCATCCGCTGTCGATGGGGTTGATGAGCTATCTGTAGGCCGGGTTCCGCTCCGGATGCAGCGCTTCGCGCGCCCGTTGCGCCGCGCCCAG
>CAYVBG010000235.1:0-2163 GCA_964449205.1 uncultured Zetaproteobacteria bacterium
GCGCGCGCAAATCCTGCTGTTCGCGCTGCTGCTGGCGGCGGATCAGCTCACGAAATGGTGGATCGAGCAGCCGGATTTCCGTCCGTTCGTCGTGTTCGACGGGTGGTTCAACATCGTGCGCGCGCACAACACTGGCGTGGCGTTTTCGATGTTCGCCGATCTGCCCGCCGCATGGCGGCAATGGCTGCTCTTGGGGGTCACCGGCGGCATCGCGCTGGGAATCGGCTTGTGGTGGTGGCGCGAGCGCCGTCGCGCCGGCCTCACTTCATGGCTGCTGATGCTGATTCTGGCCGGGGCGGCGGGCAACATGATCGACCGCGCGCGGCTGGGCTATGTCGTGGATTTCATCGACTGGCACATCCGCATTCAGGGGCAGGACTGGCACTGGCCGGCCTTCAATCTGGCGGATAGTTGCATCACCGTGGCCGTCGCCCTTCTGTTGTGGGAGGGCTTCCGGCGAAGGTGATGGCCGGGGTTACAGGCCGATGATTCTGTGTTCCGGCAAGCCGGTGGACAGAATCTTCCGCCTGGCTTCCTCCAGCGTTTCGTGGCAACGGGACGCGAACAGAAACCGGGCATGCGAATCGTAGTAAAATCCGTAAACCCCTTTGGCTCCCATGTCGTTAAGCTTCTCAATCATTTGCAGTCTTGCGTCTTTCGACCGGGTGAAGGATTGATCGAACGAAAACACGATGCCATGTTTCTCTGTCTCTTCGGCGATGCAATCCATCGTAATGTGTTTGGAGGATCCTTTCTGGCGAATGCCTGTGTTCGGATCAAGGAACAGGGCGGTTTTTTCGCGACCCTGTTGGGCCGCACGGGAGGGCCCCGGATTCAAAAACGCGCAAAACCTTTCTTTTTGGTCGTCTTGCCAGTCGCCTGTGAACATGGGATCGATCTTCACATTGAAGCCGCCGTCCCGAAGGGTTTCGATAAAAAATCTTTTCACAATGTCATACGAGTCTCCAAACCATTGCGGGTTCATTCGCTGTGCTCCTCCCTGTTCTTCGATTCGGGCTTGGGAATGAAATGCACACCGGGCAGGCCTTTCAGATCGGCGTCGGAGGTCAACAGCCGTGCGTTGCATCGGCGGGCCGAGGCGAATACCAGCGCATCCGCCATCGCCAGACCATGCGCAATCGCCGCATCCGCCGCCTGCATCGCCAGCGCTTCGTCCATCGGCACGAGCGGATGCTGGCGCAGTCGAAGCGCGGCCTCCAAGGCGACCGCCTCGCCCCGCCGGGCCTTGACCACCTTGTACACCTCATACAGCACCACGGCCGGCACAAACACATTCCGGGGTGCGGTCGATTCAATGGCCTCGCGATACACATCGGCCAGCGGCCCGGCGGTCAGCGCCTCCAGCCAGCCGCAGGAATCCACCACGAGCATCAGAATCGATCCGTCTTGTCGCGATGGCCGCTGTAATCCATGTCGCGCAGCCGCTCCTGAAGCTCTTCGATGGATTTCAGGGGCACCAGATGCGCGATGCCGTCCTTTTCGACGACGCCCACTTGTTGCCCGGCCTGGATATGCAGCCGCTCGCGGACGGCCTTGGGCAGCACGATCTGGTATTTCGACGACACTTTGACAACATCCATCATCGACCTCCTGTTCATTGAACAGTTTAGACATTCGTCAAACTATATGCAAATGACTCTTACGGATGATGCATCCGTTTCCCTCACTCCCCTGTATTCCCGGCGGTCGGCATGGCAACCATACGCGGCATGGATGGGACGGGAGGAATCGCGCGCCTGCTCGCCCGCCACGGCATCGCGATCTTCTTCGAAAACGAGAGCGACAAGGCCAACGCCCGCCCCCAACCTCGTCAACACATACTGAAAATCCCGGAATATGCGCGCGATACGCCTTATCCCCGCCCCAGCAAAAACACCAACAGCGCCTTTTGGGCATGCAGGCGGTTTTCGGCCTCGTCCCAGACAACGGATTGCGGCCCGTCGATGACCTCTGCCGTCACCTCCTCGCCGCGATGCGCCGGCAAACAGTGCATGAACAGCGCATCAGGCCTGGCCGCGGCCATCATCCTTGCATCCACCGTGTAGCCGGCGAAGGCCCGCGCGCGTTCGGCCTGCTCTTCCTCCTGACCCATCGAGGCCCACACATCGGTGGTGACCAGATCCGCGCCGTCCGCCGCCGCCA
>CAYVBG010000236.1:0-2141 GCA_964449205.1 uncultured Zetaproteobacteria bacterium
ACGAGGCCAGGAAATTGTATGAGGCCAATCTCAAGAAAGGCTGGCATTTGCCCACCGTGGTCAACCTGAGCGCCATGTATCGCGCCGAAGGTCGAGCCGCGAAGGCGGAGGCTCTGCTGAAACGGGCAACCCGACATTTCAGGCATGAGGCCGCCCCTTGGTATCTGCTTGCGGAAATGGCGGAAACCTCGGGTCATGAGAACGAAGCCGCCGCCGACTATCGCAAGGCGATTCGGGCCGACCCGCTCAACGGCTATGCCCGCATCCGTCATGCCCGGTTTCTGGCGCGTCATCGCCGGCTGCCAGAAGCGCTCGCCGAAGCCGAACATGCCCTGCATCGGGTGCCGGACTGCGCCCCCTGTCTGGTCATCGCCGGTGACATCCAGCGTCAGGCGGGGCACATGCGCCGCGCCCTGGCGCTCTACCAACGGGCCGAGGCCCTCGATCCGCGCCGTGACACCCGCCTGCGCATCATTCAGGCCCTGACCACACTGGGCATGACCCGGCAGGCACGCATCATGCACCGCGCCTTGGCCGCCGAGCCGGGAGACGGCGATTCATCCGGAGATCGACCATGAACGTCCGGTCTCCCGCCACGCTCGATTTCACGCCTTCCAAACCCGGCACGCTGGGCGTGGAAATGGAATGGATCACGGTGGATACGGCCAGCGGCGCGCAAACACCGGCCGCCCCCGGGCTGCTGGCCGCCATGCCCCCCACGCCACATATCAAACCGGAACTGTTCACATCCACCATTGAAATCAACACCTCCATCCATGGCGAAACCCGCGCCTGCATCCAGGAACTTGCCGAACTGCACGACCGCATCAGCGCCAGCTTGCGGACGCAACACGCGGCGCTGCTCGCCAGCGGCACCCACCCGTTTTCCCGCTGGCAGGATCAGCAGGTCAGCGACAACGAACGCTACCGCCGGCTGGTGAAGCGCCTGCGCTGGATGGCCCGGCGCTTCAATATCTTCGGTATTCACGTGCACATCGGCATGGCAAGCGGCGATGCCTGCATCACCGCGCTCAACCGGCTGCTTCCGGTGATGCCCGTCTTTTTGGCCATCTCGGCCAATTCGCCCTTCTGGGCCGGCCACGACACAGGGCTCGCCTCGGCGCGCATCAAGGTATTCGAAGGCCTGAGCCAGGGCGGCATGCCGTTTTATTTCGAGGACTGGCGCGATTTCACGCATTGTGCCCGCCGGCTCATGGATACCGGCAGCATTGATTCCGTGCGCGATATCTGGTGGGAGATGCGACCCCATCCGGATTTCGGCACCTTGGAGGTGCGCGTGGGCGACATGCCGGCCACGCGCGCCGACACCGAGGCCTATGTGGCCTATGTACGCGCCGAGGCCATGGCGGCGCCAAACGCGCCCGATCGTCCGCGCACGCATCCATCCCTGATCCGCGAAAATCGCTGGCGCGCCTGCCGGCATGGGCTGGAGGCCACCATCATCGACCCCGAAACCGAGAAACTGACGCCGGTGCTGGACTGGCTGGAGACGCGCCTGGAGCATCTGCCCCGCTGGGGCGCGAAGGCGGAAGACATCGCCATGGTCCGCGCGCGGTTGCCGCACTGGCGCGCGCATGGCGGCGGTGCGACACGCCAGCGACAACTGCGCAAACTGGCGACGAACCAAGGTGACATGATCGCCCGAATGCGTCAGGATGGATGGAGCCATGTCGAATCTGCATGAATCCATGCCATCCTCGCGCGCCGCAACGCGCCAACTCCCGCCATGCTCCGGCAACCTGACATCACGGGTGCGCAGCGTAATGGACGGGGTCATTGCACTGCGGCGGCATCTGCACATGCATCCCGAACTCTCGGGCGAGGAAACGCAAACCGCGGCACTCCTTGCGCAGCGGTTGGAGGCGGAAGGCATTCCGGTCCGCCGCGGCATCGGCGGGCACGGCTTGCTGGCGCGCATCGAGGCAGACGATGGCCGGCCCTGGATCGCGTTGCGGGCGGACATGGACGCCCTGCCCATCCCCGACGACAAGCCGTGCGCGTGGGCATCGCAGGTGGAAGGCGTATCCCACGCCTGCGGCCATGATGCGCACGCGGCCATGCTGTATGGCGCGGCCCGCGTGCTGCATGCGATGCGCGATACGCTGGCCTGCAATGTGCTC
>CAYVBG010000237.1:0-2140 GCA_964449205.1 uncultured Zetaproteobacteria bacterium
TGGATGGAACTTCATTCCTCGATATGGCATATCAGGCCGGGAAAGGGGACAAGACTTGGTTCGATGCATATGCACTCCCTCCCTTGGGGTGGCTATCAAGCCGCAGCATACACCCTCCCGCGCGCGGCGGGCAAGCGGCCTCAGCCGCCGGCCAGCATGGCGTTCACGCGCTTCACAAATCCCGCCGGGTCTTCCGGCAATGCGCCTTCGGCTAGCACGGCCTGATCGAAGAGAATCGCGGCCAGATCGTTGATCTTCTCCTCGCTGCGCATCCGCGCCAGCTTGCGCACCAAGGGATGCGCGGGGTTGATCTCCAGAATCGGCTTGTGCTCCGGCGCATCCTGCCCGAGCTGGCGCAGGATGCGCTCCATGTGGTTGGAAATATCCATCTCGTCGGACACCAGGCAGGCCGGTGAGTCCACCAGCCGCTCGGTGAGCCGCACATCCTTCACCCGCTCGCCCAGCGCCTTCTTCAATCGCTCGATTGCGGGAGCGGCGGCCTTGCGCGCTTCCTCGCGCTCGGCCTGTTCCTGTTCGGCGGCTTCATCGTCGCCCTCGATGCCGGAGAGATCGACCGCGCCGCGCGCCACCGATTTCAGCGGCTTGCCGTCGAACTCGGTGAGGTGCGACACCAGCCATTCGTCGATCCGGTCGGCCAAGAGCAGCACCTCCACGCCCTTCTTGCGGAAGGCCTCCAGATGCGGGCTGCTGGCCGCAGCGGCGAGCGTGTCCGCCGTAATGTAGTAGATTTCCTTCTGCCCCGGCTTCATCCGCGCCACATATTCGGCCAGCGAAACGGCCGGCTCGTCCGTCCGCGTGCTGGAGAAACGCAGCAGCGCGGCGATTTTTTCGCGATGGGCAACACCCTCGATCACGCCTTCCTTCAGGCAGGTGCCGAACTCCTTCCAGAACGCCGCGTAGTCCTCCGGTTTCTTCTCGGCCAGCTCGCCCAGCCAGTCCAGCACACGGCGCACCGCGCCCTTCTTCATCGCCTCCATCGCGGGCGAATGCTGGAGCATCTCGCGGCTGACATTCAGCGGCAGATCGGCGGAATCCATCACCCCGCGCAAGAAGCGCAGCCAGCGCGGCAGCAGGTTCTCGTCCGCATCCATGATATACACGCGGCGGACATAGAGCTTCACGCCGCTGCGCGCGTCCGCATGCCACAGGTCGAACGGCGCGTGTTTCGGCAGGTAGAACAGCAGCGTGTATTCGTGCTTGCCCTCCAGATGGCGGTGCAGCCAGGCCAGCGGCTCGTCCAGATCGTGCGCGATGTGCTTGTAGAAGTTGGTGTAATCGTCGTCGGAAAGCTCCGATTTCGGCCGCGTCCACAGCGCCGAGGCCTCGTTGACCGTTTCCACCTCGTCGCCGCCCGGCTTTTTCATGCGGATGGGGAAGGGGATGTGATCGGCGTATTTGCGGATGATGGAGCGCAACCGCCACGGATCGAGAAACTCGTCGGCATCCTCGCGCAGATGCAGGGTGATTTCCGTGCCGCGCGCGGGCTTTTCGATGGTTTCGATCGTGTATTCGCCGTCGCCGCGCGATTCCCAGCGCACGCCGTGCTCCTTTTCCAGGCCGGCGCGGCGGGTCGTCAGCGTCACCCGGTCGGCGACCAGAAACGCCGAATAGAAGCCGACGCCGAACTGGCCGATCAGGCTGGCGTCCTGCTCGGCGTTGCCGGAGAGCTTGCCCAGAAACTCGCGCGTGCCGGAGCGGGCGATGGTGCCGATATGCTCGATCACCTCCTCGCGGCTCATGCCGATGCCGTTGTCGCGCACGGTGATGGTGCGCGCCTCCTTGTCCACATCGATGAACACATGCAGATCCGAATCGCCCTCGTAGAGCGCATCGTCGGTCGCCGCCTCAAAGCGCAGCTTGTCGGCGGCGTCGGAGGCGTTGGAAATCAGCTCGCGCAGGAAAATCTCGCGGTTGGAATACAGCGAATGGATCATCAGATCCAGCAGTTGGGTGACTTCGGTCTGGAAATGCAGCGTTTCCTTGCCTTGGCTCATGTGCGGCTCCTTGAGGGGATGTGCGGTTGAATCCGGATCGGCGCTTTTATGGAGTCGCGCCCGGCGGGACTCGAGGGGGTGTCAACGGGGCGCTGACTGCCGCCCTGGCTGCGTGGTTGGTGGCG
>CAYVBG010000238.1:0-2138 GCA_964449205.1 uncultured Zetaproteobacteria bacterium
GGACCATGGCAGGGTGGAGACGAGGCGTTGCTTGCCGAAGAGCAGCCCCTGGCGCCCGAGGCGGAGCGTGACTTTATCGCTTGATTCTCCGAAGGGGAGGATGATGTCGGCGAAGGCGTTCTGGAGATCGAGTACATCGGCGTCGAGCCCACGCACCCCGCCGGGGAGATCGCGGTCCGATGAGATGGCGCTCTCGCCCTCGACAAAGACGCGGAAGTGCTCGCCGATGTGCCAGTCGGTATAGACGAGCAGACGCCCGAGCGAGAAGGAATCGTCGGCGGTGGTCGCCGGCGAGAACCCGAACGATTTCCAGGTTTCGCCGCGATACCTGAGCTGCCCGCCAAGCCCGAGCCACGATGAGCCATCTTTGTTGAGCTTGATGTGCTTGGCGTCATCCCAGAAGTCGGTGCCCTTTTCGGGGTCGAAGCCGGTCCAGTCTTCCTCGAAGCGGAGCGTCTGGAACTTGGGATAGGTGACGCCGACCGGCTCATCTTGCTGAGGGGTCTCCGCCGAGATTGCTATACCCGAGGTGTTTCCCGGGCGGAGCGGACAATGCATGAGCCGACAGAACTTCTGGCAGCGACTGAAGCGGCATGCCATTGCCGCCGGGCTGCGGCAGTTGCCGTCGCCGCACACGCTGCGACATGCGTTTGCCACGCATTTGCTGAATCACGGCGCGGACCTGCGCGCGGTGCAGATGCTGCTTGGGCATGCCAACATCAGCACCACGGAAATCTACACCCATGTATCGCGGGCGCGACTGCATGAAGCCGTGAATCGGGCTCATCCGTTGGGGGGCGCGGTATGAACGCCGGCCGGCTCATCCGTGAGGCACGCAAGGCGGCGCAGCGTGGAGCGTTTGACGTTGCCGAGGCGGCGTATCGGCGTTTGCGCGAGATGCCGCAGTTTCGCGACGATGTGGATATTTCCCTGCGTTTGGCATGGTGTGCCGAGCGCACGGGTGACTACACAGAGGCGCTGGCCGCCTATGAGGCGGTGTTGCGTGAGTATCGGGAGCAGGACGACGAGGGCGCGGCGCGCGTGGTCGAGGGGCTGATCGAGCAAATCCGCATGCATCTGGAGGATGCGGGCGGAGAGAGCGAGGAAGATCCCTCGCTGGCGCAGGCGCTGGACGATGCGGAAGTGTTGCGCCGGTTGATGAAGGCGGGGCGCAAACGCTTTCTGGCCGATGGTGAAACCCTGTGCGAACAGGGTGAGCCCTCCCGTCAGGTGTGGCTGCTGCTGGAAGGGCGGATCGAAGTGCGGGTGCCGGGCTGGCAGGATACCGATCTTCTGACCGGCCGGCGCGATGCGCCGTATATCTTGGGAGAATTGGGCTACTTCACGGGGCAGCGACGGGCGGCCACGCTGGTGGCGCGTTCCTATGTGGAACTGTTGGAGATTGACGTGCGCGATATTCATGCCATGTGCGCGCGCAGTTCCCGCTTGGCCATGGGCGTGGAACGCATGTTTCGCGAGCGGTTGGTGGAACGAGTGCTTTCCCGGCATGCCATCTTCGAGCGCATCAACGATGTGGATCGCCGCAAGTTGGCGCTGGTGTTTGAGTGTCGGGAGATGGGGCCCGGCGAAGTGTTGATCGAGGCGGGACAGGAACATGATGCTGCCTGGCTGGTGCAATCCGGTTGCCTGATCCTGACGCCGGCGGACGACGGGGCGGAAGGATCCGGCATCACCGAGCCGGTGGGTGTGTTGCCGGGCGAAATGGTGCATGTGGGAGGGCTGTTGCGGGGCTATGTGCCGCGTTACCGTGTGACGACCGCCACCCCCGTGCGTTTGCTGCGTCTGTCGCGGGATTGTTTTGCCCCGTTCACATTGCGTCGGCCGTGGATCATTCAGGCCATTCTCCGGCAGGGTCGCAAGCCGCCGCATCAGCAGGTGATGCGTCCGGATGAGGATTATCTCTGGCATGTCCGCCGCCGCATTGTCCTGGAAGGTGTGGATGGACGACCATGATTTCCATGCGGTGTTTCGTGTGCGCACAGCGGCGGGGCGTGGCGATTTCGAGCGGGCACGGCGCTGGTATGGTAAATGTCAGGTTCTGGTGATTCCATAGCGATTCGGGGCTATGGTTTGTTTGTTGCGCGTCGTTGGCTTGAGGCGCGCGGATATGAACGCAT
>CAYVBG010000239.1:0-2119 GCA_964449205.1 uncultured Zetaproteobacteria bacterium
CTCTCGCATAAGTCGATCGACAACGCCACTGACTATAGGGGTACACCAGTGAGCGGCAGGCCCGAGCGTATTACCATTGCCGAGCTCCTCGCGGAGCGCGGGGAGCTGATGCGTTTGCGGTTGGTCAACGAGGATGCCGATCTCGATCGCTATCTGGATCGGGCGCGGGTGCAGAAGCCCTCGTTCGCCCTGTGCGGCTTCATCGAGGGATTGGACCCGCATTTGCTGCATGTGATCGGCCGCACCGGCATCCGCTTTCTTGCCTTGCAGGGCGCGCAGACGCGCAGGCAGGCGGTGGACGCCATGTTCGACCTCGGACTCACTGCCGTGGTCGTAACCAGCGGTCAGACGCCGCTGGAGGAGCTGGAGCAGGCGGCCAGGCGCACGCGCACGCCATTGCTGGTCACCGACATGGAGACCACGGCGTTCATGACGGACATGATGCTGTTTTTGACCCGCCGTCTGGCGCCGCGAACCTGGCAGCACGGCGTGTACATGGACATTTTCGGTCTTGGCGTGCTCATCACCGGCGCCAGCGGCATCGGCAAGAGCGAAATCGCGCTGGAATTGATCACGCGCGGCCATCGATTCATCGCCGACGACATGGTCGAGCTCTCGCGTCCCGGGCCGGATGTGCTGGTGGGCAAGAGTCCGGACGCGCTGCGCTATCACATGGAAATCCGCGGTCTGGGCATTCTCAACATTCGCGATTTGTTTGGCGCGGCCTCGCTGACCGACAGCAAGCGGGTGGGGCTGGTGGTGGAGGTGGTGCCGTGGGAGAAACTCACCGGCGAGGAGCGCATGCTGGGGGAGGAACGAATGGTGGAGATGCATGGCGTGCCGGTGGCCAAGGCCATCATTCCCATCCGGCCCGGGCGTTCGCTGGCGGTGTTGGTGGAGGTGGCCGCACGCAACCACCTGCTCAAACAGCGTGGCGTGGATTCCGGTCGGGCGTTCATGGATGCGTTGCAGGAGCGCATCCAGAAGGGCCAGTCTTGAGGCCATGACGCTTATCATCAGCGGGCTTTCGGGGGCGGGCAAGTCCACGGCGCTGCACGCGCTGGAGGATGTCGGCTGTTTCTGCACCGACAATCTTCCGCTGCCGTTGCTGGAAGATTGGGCCCGGCAGGTGGAGCGGCATGGCAAGCCGATGGCCGTGTGCGTGGACGCGCGCAGCGGTCGCCCCGAGGCGCTGCTGCGCGATTTGCGCCGGATTCGGGAGCAGCGCGACAACTGGCGGCTGATGTTTCTGGAGGCGGATGATGCGGCATTGCTGCGGCGTTATTCCACATTGCGTCGCCGGCATCCGTATGCGCCAGACATGGATTTGCCGCAGGCCATTGCGGCCGAGCGGGAGGCTCTGGCCGGCGCGCGATCGCTGGCCGATATCGTGATTGACACCTCGGCGATGAACCCGTATGCGTTGGCTGCTGCCGTGGAGGCTTATTGGCGCCGTCGCGAAGGCCCGGAGCGCGTGCCGGAGCTGACTGTCACACTGATTTCCTTCAGCTATCGGCGCGGTCTGCCTCCGGAGGCGGACATGGTGCTGGATGTGCGTTTTCTGCCCAATCCGCATTATGAGCCGGATCTGGCGGCGCTGACCGGCCGCGATGCGCCGGTGGCCGGTTTTCTGGGCGGACGGGCCGAGGTGCGGGAGGCCGAGCGGCGCATTCGCGATTGGTTGCGATTCATCTGGGAGCAGATGACACGCGAGCGCAAGCGCTATTTCACGCTGGCTGTGGGATGCAGCGGCGGCCGCCATCGTTCGGTGTATATGGTCGAGCGCATGGCCAGCTGGCTGCGGGAGTCCGGCCTTGGCGAGCCCTTGGTGCGGCACCGCGAGCTGGAGGCGGCATGATCGGCATGGTGCTGGTGGCGCACGAGCATGTGGCCGAGGCCATGCTGGCGGCGGTCGAGCATGTGCTGGGGCCACAAGCGCTGGCGGCGGCGATGAGCGTGGGGGCGGATGCGGACATCGAGGCCGATTTGAGTCGCAACGAACAGCGATTGCGGGAGCTTGTCCGTCGTTGCGACGCCGGCGACGGTGTGCTGGTGTTTGCCGACATGTTTGGCGGCACGCCGTGCAACCTGGCGCTCGCGCTGCTGGAGCGGGGGCGTG
>CAYVBG010000240.1:0-2089 GCA_964449205.1 uncultured Zetaproteobacteria bacterium
GATCGCCTGTTCGACCGCGAACTTGCGGGTTTCGTCGGCGACGGCGGGCCTCAGGGTCAGGCGCAGTTCGGCGCCGTCGCGGGCGATGGCGTAGTTGTCGCCGAAGGCCTCGCGCAGCAGTTTTTCAGCCGCATCGGCTTCTTCGGGTTTCTTGATCGTGACATGAATGGCCTGCCCCTTGGCGGCCAGCTTGCGATAGCGGATGCGCGCCTCGCGCAGGGTGCGGCGCACCGTGTCCACATCTTCTTCGACAGCGCGCTCCACGGCCTTGTCCACATCGACATCGAGCACCAGATGCACGCCGCCTTTCAAATCGAGTCCGAGATTCATCGGATGGCTGAACGCCGACGGCCACCAGGCCGGCGGCGTGACGAAGTTGGGCAGCGCGGCCATCGCCGAGACGGCCAGCGTGATCAGGATGATCCAGACTTTCCAGCGCGGATAACTGTGCATGGGTTTACATTCCTTTCAGCGCGGGGCGGCCCGCGCGGGATGGGGGATTGCGGCGGTTCACTCGGCCAGCGAAGAGACGGCGTCCCGCTGCAGGCGGATGCGCACGCCGTCGGCGATTTCGACCTTCAGGAAATCTTCCTTCACATCGGTGATCGTGCCGTGGATGCCGCCGTTGGTGATGATCTTGTCGCCTTTCTTCAGGCTCTCGACCATCGCGCGGTGTTGTTTCAGGCGCTTTTGCTGCGGCCGGATCAAAAGGAAGTAGAAGATGACCATGATCAGGATCAGCGGCACGAGCTGGGCGAAGCCGTTGCCTGCGGGTGCGGCGTCGGCGGCGAACGCCGGCATGGCGAACAGTCCGGCCGCGAGGCTTGCGAGGATGCCGCGGCGGAAGGCGCGCAGGGTGCGTGTCGGTTGATGGTTCATCGGAATATCACTCCTGAAAGGTTTGAGAATGTTGCGAAAGGCTGGCGTTGCGCCACCGCGCAAGGAAGCGGTCGCGAAAGGCGGGCCAGCGCCCCTCCTCGATCGCGGCTCTGGCCCGGCGCATCAGGCCGCAATAGTAGTGGAGGTTGTGCAAGGTGTTCAACCTTGCAGCGAGAATCTCGCCGGCCATGTGGAGGTGGCGCAGGTAGGCGCGCGAGAAATGGCGGCAGGTGTAGCAATCGCAATCGGCCATGATCGGCGCGGGATCGTCGGCGTGGATGCGGTTTTTGATGTTGAGCTTGCCGTCGTCGGTGAACAGGGTGCCGTTGCGCGCGTTGCGGGTGGGCATCACGCAGTCGAACATGTCGATGCCGCGATCGATGCCCTCGATCAGATCCGCCGGCGTGCCGACGCCCATCACATACCGGGGCCGGGCCGGGTCGAGATGCGGCGCGAGCGCATCGAGCATGGCCAGCATCTCCTCCTTTGGCTCGCCGACGGACAATCCGCCGATGGCGATGCCTTCGACATCCATGTCCTGCACGCGCGCCAGGCTCTCCAGCCGCAGCTCGGCGAACATGCCGCCCTGCACGATGCCGAACAGCGCCTGCCGCGGATTCTTCGGCAGGTGTTCGCGGCATTCGGCGGCCCAGCGCATCGAGAGCTCCATCGAGGCGCGGGCTTCGTCGAAGGTGGCCGGATACGGCGTGCATTCGTCGAAGGCCATCACGATGTCGCTGCCCAGCTTGCGCTGCACCTCCATGCTCTCGCGCGGGCCGAGAAACACCTCCGAGCCGTCGATGTGGGAGCGAAAGCGCACGCCGTGTTCCTCGATCTTGCGCAGCCGCCCCAGCGACCAGACCTGGAAGCCGCCGGAGTCGGTCAGGATGGGGCGGTTCCAGCCCATGAAGCGGTGCAGCCCGCCCAGCCGTTCGATCCGGTCCGCGCCGGGGCGCAGCATCAGGTGGTAGGTGTTGCCGAGGATGATGTCCGCGCCGATCTCGTCGGTCAGGTCGGCGGGCGTCATCGCCTTGACCGTGGCCTGCGTGCCGACAGGCATGAACGCCGGCGTTTCGACCGTGCCGTGCGGCAGGTGCAGGCGGCCCCGGCGGGCGAAGCCGGTCAGGTCGCGGTGGAGGAGTTCGAATCGGGCGGCATTCATCGGGCCGCGCAGCCTGCCTGCGGCCATCCCCGGCGGCAAGGTGCATCA
>CAYVBG010000241.1:0-2069 GCA_964449205.1 uncultured Zetaproteobacteria bacterium
GGAGGATCTGCCGGCGATGCTTGCGGGTATGAGCGCGCCGCCCGGTCGGATGCAGGCGCTGAACATCGGGCGCTGGCAGGTGTTTGTGGATTATGCGCACACGCCCGAGGCGCTGGAGTCGTGTCTGGCGGCCGCGCGCAGGCTTGCGCGGGAGCGGTTGCTGGTGGTGTTTGGCTGCGGCGGCGAGCGGGATCGGGAAAAGCGCCCGAGGATGGGTGAAATCGCCACGCGCCTGGCCGACATGGTGTGGATCACCAGCGACAATCCGCGTGGTGAGCCGCCGGCGGTGATTGCCTCGGAGATCGAGCAGGGCATTCCGCGCCCCTATCCTGCCAGGGTGCATTTGCAACTGGATCGCGGTCTGGCCATTGCCGAGGCCGTGGCGGAGATGCGGGCAGGCGATGTGCTGGTGATTGCCGGCAAGGGACACGAGTCGTACATGGAGGTGGCGGGCGAGCGGCGCCCGTGGAGCGACGAGCAAGCGGCCGCGCGGGCCATCCGGGAGAAGATGCGCCGGTTGGAGCGGGGGCGGGAGCGAAGGGCGTGCGCATGAGCGGCGTGGATCTGGCCCGGGCGACGGGCGGCGCGTGGCGGGGGCGGGCGCCGGCCTTGGTGCATGGCTTGAGCACCGACACGCGCACATTGCGGGCCGGCGAAGCGTTTCTGGCCCTCCGGGGAGAACGGTTCGACGGCCACCGGTTTCTGGATGACGCCGTGCGCGCCGGCGCCTCGGCCTTGATTGTGGAATCCCGCGCCGTGAACGACGAAGGCTTGGGGCGTGAAGACACAATGCCGCCGCGATTGGAGGTGGCCGACACGCTGATGGCGCTGGGCGATGTGGCCGCCGCCTGGCGGGCTCGCCTGGCCGCTCCGGTGGTGGCGGTCACCGGTTCCTGCGGCAAGACCACGGTGCGCGCCATGCTGGCGCATGGGTTGCGCCGGCTGGGCTGGAACGTGGCCGAGACGCGGGCCAACGACAACAACCTGATTGGCGTGCCGCAAACCTTGCTGGCCGTGGATGCCGATGCGGATGTGGCGCTGGTGGAATGCGGCATCAGCGAGCCGGGCGAGATGGCGCGGCTGGCGCGCATCGTCCGGCCGGATGTGGCCATCATCACCGCGATTGCGCCGGCCCATGCGGAAGGATTGGGCGATGTGCGGGGCGTGGCGCGCGAGAAGGCGGCGCTGCTTGCGACGCTGGCGGACGATGGCGTGGCGGTGTTGGGCGAGGGTGTGGCGCATGTGCTGGAAGATGCGGGCGCGCGGCTCGCGGGCGTGCGCTGTTTGTCGATGGACGGGGACGACGCGTCGGTGGTGCGCTGGCGCATGGACGGCACGCGGTGCCGTCTCGGCGTGGATGGCGAGGAAGACATGGATGCCGTGCTGGAGTTCGGGCTTCCGGCATGGCATTGGGGCGCCGACGCGGCGCTGGCGGCTACGGTGATGCGCCGGCTGACGGGGTGTCCGCTGGCCAGGGTCGCGCGGGCGCTGCAAGGCTGGCGGCCGGTGGCCGGACGCATGAATGTGCGGGAAGGGCGCGGCGGCGCGTGGGTGCTGGACGATGCCTACAACGCCAATCCGGCCTCGATGGCCGCGGCGCTGGACACGTTGCGGCGCACGCCCGGTCGCCGTTTCGCGGTGCTGGGCGACATGGCCGAGCTGGGTCGTGCGTCGCGCGCGTTGCACGAGGCGCTGGATGTGTCGGGCCTGGACGGCCTGGTATTGGTGGGCACGGAGATGCGGGCGCTGGCGGCGCGGCATCCCGAGGCTGCATGGACGCAAGATGCCGATGGCGCGGTGCGGCGCGCGGCAGCCTGGGATTTGCGCCGCGGGGATGTGGTATTGGTCAAGGGCAGCCGGCGTATGGGGCTGGAGCGGGTTGTCGCGGCGTTGGAAGGAGGTCGGCGTCATGCTGTATAACCTGCTCTATCCGCTGGCCGACCGCATTTCGGTCTTCAATCTGTTCCAGTACATCACCTTTCGCACCGTCTATGCGTTGCTGACGGCGCTGGCGCTGTCGTGGGTGCTGGGGCCGTGGTTCATTCGCCGCCTGAAACGGCTGCAAGGCC
>CAYVBG010000242.1:0-2060 GCA_964449205.1 uncultured Zetaproteobacteria bacterium
GACTGTCCGCATATTCAGGGTGTGTAGATGAAGGTTCATTCCCTGATATGGCATATCGGGCGGGAAAAGAGGACATGAATCGATTCGGCGCATGGCGCATCCCTCCTCCTTGGGAATGATTGCGCCCGCCAGCATACACAAAAGCCCGGCGGGCAAGCAAGCGGGTTGGCGCGCGGCGGCGGGGCTGGCTACAATCGCCGGCCTTTGCCGCGCGGGGTGCGCCGCGCACGAAAATATGCACGCCGGGAGCGGGGTTGTCATGGCCGGAAAGACATTGTTCGACAAGGTGTGGGATCAGCATGTGGTGCGCGAGAACGAAGACGGCGCCACGCTGCTGTATATCGACCGGCACCTGCTGCACGAGGTGACCAGCCCGCAGGCGTTCGAGGGCTTGCGGCTGGCCGGGCGCAAGCCCTGGCGGCCGGAGGCGGCCATCGCCACGCCCGATCACAATGTGCCGACCATCCACCGCGAGCGCGGCATCGAGGATCCGGTTTCGCGCGCGCAGGTCGAGGCGCTGGACGCCAACTGCCGCGAGTTCGGCATCGCCGAGTTCGGCATGGGCGATGTGCGCCAGGGCATCGTGCATGTCGTCGGCCCCGAGCAGGGGCTGACGCTGCCGGGGATGACGGTCGTCTGCGGCGATTCGCACACCTCCACGCACGGCGCGCTGGCCTGCATTGCGATGGGCATCGGCACCAGCGAGGTGGAGCATGTGCTGGCCACGCAATGCCTGATCCAGAAGAAGCCGAAGCGGATGCGCATCACGGTGGAGGGCGCGCTGCCGCGCGGCGTGACGGGCAAGGATGTGGCGCTGTTCATCATCGGTCGCATCGGCACGGCGGGCGGCACGGGATACGCCATCGAATACGCCGGCGAGGCGGTGCGCGGGCTGTCGATGGAGGGCCGGATGAGCCTGTGCAACATGACCATCGAGGCCGGCGCGCGCTGCGGCATGATCGCGGTGGACGAGGTGACGCTGGAGTATGTGAAGGGCCGTCCGTTTGCGCCGAAGGGTGCGATGTGGGAGCGCGCCGAGGCCGCGTGGCGTGAGCTGCATTCGGATGTGGATGCGGAGTTCGACGCCGGGCATCGCTTCGATGCGGCGGAGATCGAGCCGCAGGTGAGCTGGGGCACCAGCCCGGAGATGGTCGCGCCGGTGACAGGCCGCGTGCCGACGCTGGATGCGGCGCGCGACGCCGTGCAGCGCGAGGGCTGGCGGCGGGCGCTGGAATACATGGGCCTGCGCGAGGGGATGCCGATTGCGGAGATCGCGGTGGACAAGGTGTTCATCGGCTCCTGCACGAACGCGCGCATCGAGGACTTGCGCGCCGCGGTGGAGGTGGTGCGCGGGCGCAAGGTGGCCGGGAATGTGAAGCTGGCGATGGTTGTGCCCGGCTCCGGGCTGGTGAAGCGGCAGGCCGAGGACGAGGGGCTGGATGCCGTTTTCCGCGAGGCGGGATTCGAATGGCGCGATCCGGGCTGCTCGATGTGCCTTGCGATGAACGCCGACCGGCTGGAGCCGGGCGAACGCTGCGCCTCGACCAGCAACCGCAACTTCGAAGGCCGGCAGGGCATGGGCGGGCGCACGCATCTGGTCAGCCCGGCGATGGCGGCGGCGGCGGCGATTGCGGGGCATTTCGTGGATGTGCGGGAGTGGTGAGCAAGGCCGCCGGGATGAACCGCGGAGTGCGCAGAGATCGCGGAGAGGAAAGAGTGAAAGATATTCGTTTTACTCCGCGCCCTCTGCGTGCTCTGCGGTTATACCTCTGCGGTGATATGAACAAGGAGGAATGCCGATGCAGGCCTTGAAGCGATGGAAGGGATTGGTGGCGCCGCTGGATCGCGCCAATGTGGACACCGACGCCATCATTCCCAAGCAGTTTCTGAAGAGCATCAAGCGCACGGGCTACGGGCCGTATTTGTTCGACGAATGGCGCTATGCCGACCGCGGCGAGCCGGGCATGGACTGCGCGGGGCGGCCGCTGCGCGAGGATTTCGTGCTCAACCGGCCGCGCTACAAGGGCGCAAGCATCCTGCTGGCGCGGGAGAACTTCGGC
>CAYVBG010000243.1:0-2043 GCA_964449205.1 uncultured Zetaproteobacteria bacterium
ACCGGGAACGCAAGCTCATCAAGAAGATCGACCAGGCGCTGAACCGCATCAAGGAGGGCAGTTTCGGCGTCTGCGAACATTGTGGTGGGGACATCAGCGTCAAGCGCCTTCAGGCGCGGCCGGTCACCACGCTGTGCATCGACTGCAAGACCGCGCAGGAACTTGAGGAACGCACGCGGGTGGACTGATCCGGCGGCGCATCCGCCGCTCGCCGCCTGAATCACGCAGGCGGCGCTTCCGTTGCTTCAACGCCTCGGCGCATTCCTCGAACAGCGGCAACGCTGGTTCGGCATGCCCATGGTGGTTGCGGCCTCGCTCATCGCCACCGTCATCGCCATCTGGCAACCCGCCTTCATCGAACAAATCGAGCTGAAGACACTCGACGCCCGTTTCCACCTGCGAGGCGTCCGCCAGCCCGATCCGCACATCGTCATCGTCGCGGTGGACAATCCATCCATCGAACAACTGGGACGCTGGCCCTGGCCGCGCGACCGCATCGGCCGCATCATCGAGCGCCTGCTGGATGACTATCGCGCCCGCGTCGTGGCGCTGGACATGGTGTTCTCCGAGCCGCAGATCAATCCCGTGGAAGCCAGCATCCAACGCATTGAACAACACCCGGAAAGCGACCGGCATGTCTTGCAATGGCTGCGCCGCCACGTCGCCTTGGGCGATGTCGATCACGATTTCGAATCCGTCCTCCGGCGGCATCGCGACCGCATTTGCCTGGGGTATTTCTTCCAACTGCGGCCGGCCGCCGCGGGCCGTGACACCCTGCGCAACGTGTCATCCATCCTCCAGCCCTCGGCCATTCCGGCCCGCGACGACGGCCAGGGCGGCGCAGCCATTCCGCATATGGGGGACGTCACCATCAATCTGCCGCGGTTCGCCCGGGCGGCGGACATTGCGGGTTTCTTCAACTTCTTCCCCGACCCCGACGGACTGGTGCGGCGGGTGCCGCTGGTCGCCGAACTGGATGGCTTCTACTACCCGAGTCTGGACCTGCAAACCGCGCGCATGGCCATGGGCTGGCCACCACTGACGCTCGATCTCGATCATGGCGGCGTGGGCGCCATGACCCTGGCCGGGCGCGGCATTGCCACCGATATCCACGGCCAGATGCTGCTCAATCACTACGGCCCCGGTCGCACCTTCCGGCATGTATCGGCATTGGACGTGCTGCGGAACACGGCCGACCCGGCAATCTTCCAGAACGCCATCGTGCTGCTGGGCGTCACCGCCACCGCCGTGTACGACCTCCGGCCCAGCCCCTTCGACACCACCCTGCCGGGTGTGGAGGCGCATGCCACGGCCATCGCAAACATCCTGCGCCACGAGGAACTTCGTCGCCCGGCCTGGTTGCAGGCCCTGGAAATCCTGATGGTTCTGACGCTGGGGCTGGCTTGCGGCTGGCTGGTGCTGGGACGCGGCGCGCTGGTGCAGGGCGCCACGCTGATGGGCGCGCCGCTGCTCATCGCGGCCTGTGCCTGGGGCCTGTTCTCAGGCTGGAACATCTGGCTCAAGGAAATCTACCTGATGCTGGCCGTGCTGCTTGCATCCCTGCCGGTCACGCTGGTCGAATACATGGTGGAATCACGCCGACGCGCCTTCATCCATGATGCCTTCTCTCACTACCTCGCTCCGGACGTGGTGGACGAACTGGCCCGAAATCCCGAACAACTGCGCCTCGGCGGCGAGGAAACCGAACTGACCGCGATGTTTTCGGATATCGCCGGTTTCTCCGGCTTCGCCGAAACAATGAGTGCCGAGGAACTGGTGCGTTTCCTCAACCAGTATCTGGGCGCCATGAGCGACATCATCCTCGACCACGGCGGCACCATCGACAAATACGAAGGGGACGCCATCATCGCCTTCTTCGGCGCGCCGCTGGCTATGGCCGACCATGCATTGCGCACCGTGCGCGTGGCGCTGGCACAGCAGGCCATGCTGCGAGACATGCGCAACCGTTGGGCGGCGCAGGGACTTCCCGAGGTGCATGTGCGCATCGGCATCAATACCGGAACCAGCCCCCCGGCCCCCCCC
>CAYVBG010000244.1:0-2028 GCA_964449205.1 uncultured Zetaproteobacteria bacterium
CGGCCTGAATCACGCCCGGCAGATGCTCGAAGCCGGATTCCACGCACCAGAAACAGCCGCCGGCGAAGGTGGCCGTGGCCTCATGGGCTCTGTCGGAACGCGAAGGTTCAGGCATGGTGTTCCCTCCGGCGTTCAAGGGTTCGACGCCCAACGGACCAGCCACCGCCGCCAGTGCCAGCAAGGTCAGTGCAATCAAGGGCCATGATTTCATCCGCATCTCCATGGTTGGCAGGCGCCAGATACCCGGATGGTCGTGAAAGCGGCATGGAATCTTACAGGCGAATGCTATATCGCTTGCACATCGCTCCAGGCCAGGATGGCCGGGGTCGCGCCATTCAGGAAAGGCAGCGGGGGAATGCGCCCGCCTGTCAGCGCGCGCGCAAGCCAGGCCGGCAAGCCGGCAGGCGAGGATTGCGCTCCGGCCACCCATGCGCGCGCCTTGCCCATCATGGCCTCCAGAATGCGTTCGCGCAGCGTGCGCCGGGGCTGAATGCGCTGCACGGCGTAGCGCTGGCCCAGATGCGCGCGCCGGGCGGCGGCAGCGATGGCCTCTTCCAGACCGCCCAAGTGGTCCACCAGCTTGCGGGCCAAGGCATCGCGCCCGGTCCAGACACGTCCGGCCGCCACCTTGCGCACCGCCTCCGCCGGCAAGCGGCGGCCCTCAGCCACATGGGCGATGAACTGTTGATACACGTGATCCACGCCGGCCTGAACGGCCTGAGCCACAGCGGGCGACAGCGGTCGGTCGAGCCGGGCGCCGGCGGCGGTGCGGGTGGTGGCCAGTCCGTCGGTGGTCACGCCCAGCGCGGCCAAGGTTCCCGAAAACTCGGGAATCACCGCGAAGACGCCGATGGATCCAGTCAGCGTCACCGGCGAAGCCCAGATTTCATCGGCCGGTGCGGCCATCCAGTAGCCGCCGGATGCGGCCATCGAGCCCATGGACACGACCACCGGCTTGCCGGCGGCCTTCAGGCGCAGCACCGCCCGGCGGATGGTTTCGGAGGCCACGGCCGAGCCGCCGGGACTGTCGATGCGCAGCACCACGGCCTGAATGGCCGGATCGTGTCGCGCCCGGTCCAGCAGTTTGGCCAGGGAATCGCCGCCGATGGCGCCGGGCCCGGCCTCTCCGTCCACCACCGGCCCGCTGGCCACGATCAGTCCCACACGCTTCGTGCCTTGGGGGGCGGGTGGTGGCCCCAAGACATGAAGGTAGGCGCGGACATCCACGGTCGGCAATTCCTTGCCGTCCCCCAGCTTGAGCATGGCGGCCATGCGCTGCCTGGCTTCGGCGGGCGTGGCCAGTCGGTCCACCAATTTCAGATCCAGGGCCAACCGTGCGGGATTGTTGCCATGGCGTGCCAGGAATGTGGCCGGATCGTCCAGCATGCGCTGGATGATGTCGGGAGCGAGCTTGCGGTGGGTGGCCACGTCCTGTTTCCAAACCTGCCAGAGCTGGCCGACGATGGCTGCGTCGGCCCGGCGGGCTGCTTCGGACATCGTATTGCGCACCAACGGCTCGGCCGCCGACTTGAACTCGCCGGCGCGGAACAGGTGCACCCGCACATGCAACCGATCCAGCGCGTCTTTCAGATAATGGCGGTACAGGCTCATGCCGGTGACCATTACCATGCCCATCGGGTGCAACCAGATGGTGTCGGCACGGGTCGCAAGGTAGTACTGTGATTGGGTGTAGACGTCGGCCACGGCATGCACCGGCTTGCCGCTGGCGCGGAAATCGGCGATGGCGCGGGCGATGGCGCGCAGCTTCTCCAGCGGTGCGGGGGCCATGTCACGCAGATCCAGCAGCAAGCCACGGATGCGATCGTCCGTTTTCGCCGCCCGTATCGCGCGTGTCAGGTCGCGAACGCGGGTCTGCTCGGGCGCAGGCAGGCTCGGCGGGAACGCGGCCTGCGGCGCGGTCAGCTGTTCCACCAGCTCTCCCTTGGGCTGCACGAGCAGCACGGCCCGGTCGGGCACGCGGAAGGAGTCCAGGAGCATCCGCGGCGAAGCGCCGGAGCCCTGGGCGAA
>CAYVBG010000245.1:0-1999 GCA_964449205.1 uncultured Zetaproteobacteria bacterium
TGTCGGAATAATACAGCCAGGACACGGCGCCACCCGGCAGCAGCGTGGCCAGCATCGTGCCGACCAGAATATTGATCTGCACGGCCGCCACGCCCACCACGGCTGGCCCGAACAGGCGCAGGGTGCGCGCCAGCGCCGGATGGCGCGGATGCCAGCGCGGGCGTGGCCGCCAGCCGATGCGCTTGAGCGCCGGAAGCTGAATGCCCAGTTGCAACGCGCCTCCAGCCAGCACGCCCATGGCCAACGCCATCGCCGGATCGTCGAAGCCGGGCGCGAGCACGATGGCGGCGATGATGATGGCCATGTTGAGCAAGGCGGGACTCGCCGCGGCCACCGCAAACCGGCGGTGGGCGTTCAGCACCGCCCACGCCATTGCCGCCAGCGAAATCATCGCCATATAGGGAAACATCCAGCGCGCCAGCGTCAGCGCCTCGCGCCAGCGGTCGGGCTCGTCGTGAAACCCGGGCGCAAACACAAGCAGCAGCCACGGCATCGCCGCCATGCCCGCCACCGTGAACAACACCAGCGCGGCCAGCAGCAGGCCGGCCAGCGCATCCAGAAAATCGTGCGCCTGCGCCTCGCCCTTGCGGCGCTCCTCGGCCAACACCGGCACCAAGGCCACGGTCAGCGTCCCCTCGGCGAACATGCGGCGAAAAAAATTGGGCAACCGGAAGGCGACGAGAAACGCGTCCGCAGCCACGCCCGCGCCCAGCACGCGCGCCAGCAACATGTCGCGCACAAAACCCAGCACGCGCGAAAACAGCGTCCAACCGCCGACGGTGGACGTGGCCCTGAGCACCCGTGTTCGCGCGCCGGTGTTTGACTTGTCTGTATTCATGGCGATAATCGCCGCCCCTTTGCATAGCCGGCAAGCGAGCTTGCGGCGGACATTGGCCGGTCAGGCTACGCATGCGCATGCAAAGCGGAAGGGGGTGATGTGTTCATGCCGGGAGTTCGAGTTGATCCCGAGGACGATTTCGAGTTCGCGCTCAAGCGGTTCCGCAAGCAGGTGGAGCGCGCGGGCGTGATCAGCGAATGCCGCCGCCGCGAGGCGTACGAGAAGCCTTCCATTGCGCGCAAGCGCAAGGAAGCGGCCGCGCGCAAGCGTCTGATGAAGCGTCTGCGTCGCATTCGGCGGCGCGAGATGCGCGATTACTGAAAGCAACAACCACGCCCCGCCGGCCGGCGCGGGCAACACGGGGCAATGCCGGGCGCGAGTCGTCCGGCATTGTCGTCATGGAGACGATCAATGCTGACACAACGGATTGCCGACGACATGAAGACGGCCATGAAGGCGGGCGACCGCGAACGGCTCTCGGCCATTCGCATGCTGCGCGCTGCCATCAAGGACATGGAAATCGAGTTGGGCCACGCACCCGACGAAGCGGAACTGACGGCGTTGCTGGCCAGACTGGTGAAGCAACGTCTGGATGCGGCGCGCCAGTATGAGGAAGGCGGCCGCGCCGAACTGGCCCAACGCGAGCGCCGCGAGGCCGACATCTACCGCGCCTATCTGCCGGCGCCGCTGGAGGCTTCGGAGCTGGTGAACCTGGTGGAGGCGGCCATCGCCGAAACCGGGGCGACCGGTGCGCGCGACATGGGCAAGGTGATGGCCGCGCTGCGGCCGAAGGTGCAGGGGCGCGCAGACATGGCCCGGGTATCGGCCCTGGTGCGGGAGCGCCTGGCCGGCTGACGCATGGCAGTTGAAAGCCGCCCCGTCATCGGCTAAACAGAGGCATGGCCCATTTTCCCCCGTCGTTTCTGGATGAGGTGCTGGCCCGGACGGACATCGTCGAACTCATCGGCCGCCATGTGCAGCTGAAGAAATCCGGCGCGAATTACATGGGACTGTGCCCGTTTCACCATGAAAAGACACCGTCGTTCTCGGTGTCGGCGGACAAGCAACTCTACTATTGCTTCGGCTGTGGCAAGGGCGGAGGCCCGTTCCAGTTTCTGATGGAGCACGATGGCTACTCGTTTCCCGAAGCGGTGGAATATC
>CAYVBG010000246.1:0-1982 GCA_964449205.1 uncultured Zetaproteobacteria bacterium
TCGATGCCGGCGATGCCGAGGCGCATCGCGTTCGAGCCGATGTCGATGGCGGCGAACAGCGCGCTGTTCATGGCGCGGTCGGCTGCCGGCAGGTCGGGTGCCACCGGCGACAGACAGGCGCGAACCTCACATGCCTCCGCATTCGCGCCGTTTCCGGATTTCGCGTGAGTTGAACTCGATGCCCAAAGGCTTCAGCAAGCCGTCGCGAATATCGTAGATCACGCCGATGACATGCACTTCCTGCCCGCGCCTCCAGGCTTCCCGCACGATGGTGTTGCGGCAGATGTTGTGCACCTGGGCCTCGACATTCAGCTCCGCCAGCCGCCGGGCGCGGGCCTCGGGGTCGAGCGCCGTGAGCTCGCCCTGATGGCGCTGGAAAACGAAGCGCACCTGGTCGATCCACAGGTCGATGGGTTGCACGCCGCTGTGCGAGAGCGCCGCCTGAACACCGCCGCAGCCATAGTGACCGCACACCACGATGTTCGGGATGCGCAATTCGTCGATTGCGTATTCCAGCACCGCCAGGCAGTTCAGGTCATTGGTTGCGAACACATTGGCGATGTTGCGATGCACGAAGATGGAGCCCATCGGCAGACCGACCAGCTTGTCCGGGCCGACGCGTGAATCCGAGCAGCCGATCCACAGCAGTTCCGGCTTCTGGCCCGCAGCGGTTCGCGCGAAGAAGTCCGGGTCTTCCTCACGTATCCGCGCGGCCCATTCACGGTTGTAGGCCAGCATCTGCTCAATGGTGCGCATGGGGGCGAGGGTAGCCTGCCGGACGGCGCGGGGGAATCGTCAGTCGAGCAGGCCGGCGATTTCCTCCTGCGTCCACGGACGCGGAAGGCGCGCCCCCAAGCGGGCGACGATTTGCGCCGCCGCATGGCTGCCCAAGTGGCCGGCCTTCTTCCAGCCCAGATCGTGCGTGATGCCGTAGAGCACGCCGGCGGCATACATGTCGCCCGCGCCTGTGGTGTCCACGGCTTCGACTTCGACGCCTTCGATGGCGATGACCTCGCCCTCGTGCATGATGATGGAGCCGTTGGCCCCCAGCGTCAGGGCGACATTGGCGCACATCCGGTGCAGTTCGCGGGCGGCTTCGATGGCGTCGTCCCGGCCGGTCAGCGCGACGGCTTCGATTTCGTTGCAAAACAGCAAATCCACTCCATCCCGGATCAGGCGTGTGAAATCGTCGCGGCACATGTCCACGATGAACGGATCAGACACCGTCAGCGCCACCTTCACGCCCCGGGCGCGGGCCAGTTCCACGGCCTTCAGCGCCGCCGCGCGGGTGGACTCGCCGACAAAGAGATAACCCTCGACATACACATAGCGGGCCTTGGCGATTTCGTCGGCGTCCACATCGTCCGGCCCCAGGCTGGAGGACACGCCCAGATGCGTGAGCATCGTGCGTTGCGCGTCCGGCGTGACCAGCACCACGCAGGTGCCGGTTTGTCCGCGTGTCGGCGCCACCTCGATGACCACGCCCAAATCGCGCATGGCCATCCGATAGCGTTCGCCAAATGCGTCGTCGCCGGTTTTTCCGGCGTAGGCGGCGCGGCCGCCGAGATCGGCCACGCCCACCACCGTGTTCGCCGCCGACCCGCCGGGGCATTCGTGCGGCGCATGATCGGCCAGCGCCTTCAGCACCGCGTTTTGCTGCAATTCCTCCACCAGCGTCATCACGCCTTTTTCCACGCCAACGGTATCCAGAAACGCATCATCGCACCGAAGCTGCAAGTCCATGATGGCGTTGCCCACGCCGTAGACGTCGTAATAATGCATATGCTCTCCCGAACGCGGATTTACTGTTTCTGGCCGGCCACGGTCATGCGCGCAATGGCCACGGTGGGCGCGGCCATGCTGCCAAACCATGCAAGATCGCCGCCCAGATGCGAGATGTTCGCGAACATCTCGCGCAGGTTGCCGGCAATGGTGATTTCCTGCACCGGACGGCCGATGGCGCCGTTTTCGATCAGGAATCC
>CAYVBG010000247.1:0-1967 GCA_964449205.1 uncultured Zetaproteobacteria bacterium
GCATCATATTTTCCCTTGTTGGTGGGCTAACAGCCCTCTTCAGCTGCGGCGGCGCGTCAGCGCCGACGTCGGCTGGAAGCGGTGGTTATGCCGGTTGTTCAATGTTTTGCCCCGCTGAGATTGAGGCCCACTACACCGACAATGATTAGAAGAATGCTGGCCAGTTTGAGCGCGGTAACAGCCTCACGAAAATACAAAATACCGATTGCCGCGATGAGGGCAGTACCGATACCCGACCAGACCGCATACGCAACACTAACTTCGATTTTCTTTAATGCCAGAGTAAGCGCCACAAGCGACGCCACATAAAGCACAAACACCAACACTGAGGGAACAAACTTGGTGAAACCCTCAGAGAGTTTCATTGAGGTAGTACCTGCCACCTCTAGCACGATTGCAGCAGCAAGAAAGAACCAATGTTGCATTAACGCTCCCTCGTTTGGTTAACCGGCATAACAATCCGAATATGAGCACACATCATTCCTCATATTCGCCTCCTGTAGGTGGACATTCCTTCCCTTCTATCGCATACAGGGCGAAAAGGAAGGACAGAAGGAACATTGCCACCAAGCATTTTCGGAAGTCAAGCAGTGCCTGCGTCGCCCCAAATCCACCCGCCTTCTCGATCAGGTGCGGGAGGTAACGCGCGCGGGCCACGGATCAATACCGCGAATGATCCAGGGGATGCGGCGGGCGGAAGCCGGAGATGCGCTCCACGCCCGTTTCGATGCCGCCGTCGGCCTGCAGGCGCAGCGCGGCATTCAGGAGATGGACTTCAGCGCCGCGATGACCGCATCCTGTTTGGCCGGGTCGCAGATGCGATACGACGGCATCTTCGTGCGCGCCTTCGGATCGCCGGTGAAGGCCCGAATCGCTTTTTTGGTGTCGCATATCCATTGACGCAGGTGCGTATCGTCCCACCGCCAAGGCTCGCCGCTGATGTATCGCGTGAACGTGTAGCGAAACCCGGGGAAACTGCCTGCAACACGGCCATAGACGCCGGCGATGCCGTTCCCCTTGCCCAAACCCGGCCCGACCCTCGCTTTGGCCTTGGGTGACAAGTCGTGGCAAGACTTGCAGCGATTCAGCGCCGAAAGATCGGCTTTGACGACCGGGGTGGCCTTGGGGGCGGGCGCGGCGGGCGCCGCCGGCTGCGGGGCGGCGGATTTGGCTGCGGGCCTGGCCGCGACGGCCTTCGCCTTGGCTTGCTTGGCGCTTGCCACCGGTTTGCGCGCAGCCGCAGCGGTTTGCGAAGCAGGCGCTTGCGTGGCGTGGGTCTGCGCCGGGGCACTTGCCGACTTCATGTCGGCCGCAGGCGCCGCCGGCGCGGACCGCATCGCTTGGGCCAGGCCCGTCGCCCTGGCGGGCGCCTCGGCACGCACATCCTGGGTGGACTGACCGGAGAGATGCGCGGGCCGGGATGATGGGGGCGCATCGGCCGCTGGCGCGCTCGCCTGCTGCGCGGGCGCATTCGCTGTGTCGTTTTGCGCGCCGCAGGCCGCCAGCAGCGCGCAAGCCATGATCCATCCCATGCGTTGGTTCATCCGTTCCTCCTTGATTCGTGCAGGTTTCAGCATAGCAGACGCGCGCTCATGACTGAAGCGCCTTCCACGCGCGCAGGAACTCGGCCAGATGCGGACGCGTCTCGCCCTCCGCCTCCAGATAATTCGCCAACCCCAGCAGCAGCCGCGCCTCGGCGCCCTCGGACAACGCGCCGGTGAACCGTTGCCAGCGCAAAAACAGCAACAGCGTGGTGCAAACATCCGTTTCGCAATAATCGCGGATGGCCTTCACCTGCCCCGCCTCGAACATGGCGCGCACGTCGCCGCCCGCCGTGTCCAGCTTGCCGGGCAGGCCGAAAGCCGCCGCCACCTCGTCCATCGAGCAGCGGGCGGATGCGCCGTAGTCCGAAAACACCTCCAGCAGATCGAGGTGATATTCCTTGTCGAAGCGGGCGTCGTAGTTGC
>CAYVBG010000248.1:0-1924 GCA_964449205.1 uncultured Zetaproteobacteria bacterium
GGCCAGTCCGGCGGCGGAGCGGATGTTTGGCTACGCGGCCGACGACTGGCCGGGCCTGCCGCTGGATCGGCTGGTGCCCGAGGATGCGCGGGATGAACATCGCCGGGGGTTTGCCCGGGCACTGGAATCTTCCGGTCGTACCCGGTTGCACGGCATGCAGGCGCGGGCGCGGCGCAAGGACGGCAGCGTCTTTCCGTGCGAGCTGTCGGTCAGCGATTATCAGGATGAAGCCCACGGCGGCGAGCGGCATTTCATCGTGGCCGTGCGCGACATCAGCGCGCGCAGGCAAGCCGAGGAGGAAAACGCCCGGCTGCGCATGGCCGTGGAGCAGACGCCGGAAGGGGTGTTCATCACCGATGCCGACGGGCGCATCGTGTATGCCAACCCGGCGGTGGAACGCATCACCGGGCTGTCACGCGAGGAGCTGGTGGGCCGATTGGCCGCCGAGGTGCGCGGCGGTCGCGAAGGCGATGCGATGTTTGCCGAGGTCATGGAACACATGCACAACGGCCTGCCCTGGCTGGGCGATGTGGAATATGTGCGACCGAATGGCGAGCGTCGCATCATCGAGCGGCATATTGCGCCGGTGGTGGTGGATGGCGAGACGCGCTGGCATGTGTGCGTGGACACCGACGTGACCGAGCAGCGGCAGGCGCAGTCGCGGCTGGAGCATACGCAGCGGCTGGAGAGCCTGGGGGTTCTGGCCGGCGGCATCGCGCATGATTTCAACAACCTGCTGGCGGCCATCATGGGCAATGCCGGATTGGCGCGCATGAAGGCCCGTGACAGCGAGGTGGCACAGTATCTGAAGCGCATCGAGGATTCCAGCCAGCGGGCGGCGGATTTGTGCAAACAGATGCTGGCCTATTCCGGCAAGGGCAAGTTCGTGGTGCAGCCGCTGGATCTGTCGGACATGGTGCGCGACATCACGAACCTGCTGGAGGTGTCCATCGCCAGGAATGTGGTGCTCAAGTATCACCTGGCCGAGCGGCTGCCGGCGGTGGAGGCGGACGCGGCGCAGTTGCAGCAGGTCATCATGAACCTGGTCATCAACGCCTCCGAGGCCATCGGCGAGCGCAGTGGCGTGATTTCGTTGTCCACCGGCATGATGCACGCGGACAACGCCTACCTGAAGGGCGCCTTCGCGGCCGAGGACATTCGCCCGGGGCGTTTCGTGTTTCTGGAAGTGGCGGATACCGGTTGCGGCATGGACCGGGAAACCATCCGGCGCATGTTCGATCCGTTCTTCACCACCAAGTTCACCGGGCGCGGATTGGGCATGAGCGCGGTGCTGGGCATCGTGCGCGGCCATCATGGCGCCATCAAGGTGTATTCCGAGCCGGGGCAGGGCACGACATTCAAGGTGCTGTTGCCGGCTTCGCGGGCCAAGGCGGATCCGCGCGCCGAGTCCGGCGAGTGGGGTGAATGGTGTGGCGTCGGCACGGTGCTGGTGGTGGACGACGAGGAGACCATCCGCGAAACCGCCGCCGCGATGCTGGAGGAAATGGGCTTTTCCACGCTGACAGCGGCCGATGGCGAGCAGGGAGTGGAAGTCTATCGCAAGCACCGGGATGAAATCGTCGCCGTGCTGCTGGACATGACGATGCCCAAGCTGGACGGCAAGGCGTGTTTTCGTGAGCTGCGGCGGGTGAACCCGGAGGTGCGCGTGATTCTCTCCAGCGGCTACAACGAGCAGGACGCCACCAGCCGCTTCGCCGGCAAGGGACTGGCCGGTTTCATCCAGAAACCGTATTCGCCCCAGGCGCTGCGCGAGGCAATGCGCAAGGCGCTGGATATGGAGGGCGATTGAACGGTTTGTCCGGCATGGTTGCGTCCGACATGATGGCCGTGGCGTTTGTGTTCACCTTGGCAGTCTGTCGGACTTATGAGAAATCTACTGCGCGGCAGGTACAGCGGCCCAAAA
>CAYVBG010000249.1:0-1924 GCA_964449205.1 uncultured Zetaproteobacteria bacterium
GATCTGCAACAGCACGAAGCGCGGCCAGGACAGCGTCGAACACCCGAACAACAACGCCGAAATCAGGCGCATTCCATACAGGTACTGGAAAATGAACACTGACCACGCCGCATGGCGATCCATCACAAAGTTGGCGCGCGGATAATGCCGGTGCAGCGATGGAAACGCCCGAATCAAGCGCATCCCCCAGCGACGCCCGATGGCGAAAAACGCCAAGTGCCCGACGAACGCGCCCCCCTCTGCGGCCAGCACCACGCCCGCGCCGCTCATCATGCCCGCCGAAGCCAGCGCCGCCGCGACCAGCACCATCGCCTCGCCTTCGAGCAGGGTGGAGAGGAACACCGCCCCGTACCCGTATTGTTCCACCATCCCGCGCGCCCATTCCAGTTCCATGCCCGCTCCCTTGCCGCGCGCAACACAAGCGCCGTTGCCGCTCCGGTCTTCCTGAGACTTATCGGCGGCATGACGCCGCGCATGAATTTCCCCGTCAGGCGCAAAAATCGCACTTGCACCACTCGCTCCGATCCGGATGCTGCCTGTCGTCCTGTTGGGAGAACGGGGACACGATTCATAACAATCAGGAGGGAAATCCGATGAAACGCACATTCATCGCCATGGCCGCATTCGCCATGAGCGTCGCGCCGGCTCTGGCCGGTGAACATCATCACGGCCACGGCATGCATGCGCCGGTGGCCGACAAGGTCATCGCCGCGCAGCGCGCCGCCCTGGCCGCCAACACCAAGGGCAAGGGCTTCGGCCCGCAGGCCCCGCGCGACATTGATTCGAAGGCAGGGCGCAATCCGGTCGTGTTCGCCGCCGCGCCGGACTGGCGCCAAATGAATCTCTGCAACATTCATTTCCACAAGAACGCCGAGCACAAGGGCGGCGAGTTCACGACCTACGCCGGCAATGGCGACGGCCACGGCTATCTGAGCGGCTACAAATACAACGGCAAGCTCGCGAAATCCGAGCTGAAGCCGGTCGGGCACGAAATCTGCCCCAGCGAACACGGCTCGCTCTATCCCGGCGACACGATCGAGGTGCATTATGTTTACACCACCGCGCAGGTGAAGCCGGGGCCGACGCTGGGCGCCTGCATCAGCGATGCGGACAAGAACCCGCAGCTTCGCGTGGAGGCGCAGGTGTTCGTGCTGGTCAACGACAAGCATGCGCCGGACTTCGGCAAGCTGACCGCATTCAAAGAGGTGAATGGCCGCTGGCAGGCCGTGAACATCCCGACCGACACCGGCACGCCGGTGGAGTATCAGGGCTCGACGACCGGCCCGGGCTACAACGAGAAAGGCTCGCCGTATCAGGTGACCTGGGGCGTGCGGCCGAAGGTGGCGAAAGTGAACATCGAAACCGTCGGCGCATGGTGCAAGGGCAATGCCTTCAACGAGGATCACGCCCACGGCGTGCGCAACCTGGTCAAGAATCCCGATCTGCTCTCGCAGATTCAGTAAGCGCCAATCGCGGCGTTCGCCCTTCTCGTTCTCCCCGAACGCCGCGCATCGAAACCAAGGCCCGCCATCCGGCGGGCCTTTTGCTTGCCTGACAGAAACCGCAGAGGGCGCGGAACCTGACAGCCGGCGGAGCCGGTCTTTGGCATCATCAAGCATGTACTCGGATTCCGTCAGTTGCTCATGCGCGGACTGAGAAAAGATGCAAGGCGAATGGCAATTGGTCTGCATGGCATGGAATATCAAACGGATGTTTGCCCTGAGGGCGGCATGAGGTGGCAAGCATCTCATGTGCCCACGGGTGAAACGCCGAAAAAGCCAAAGCTGTGGACAACATTGTCCGCAGAAATCATGGCGCATGCTCAATATCACCCTGTGCCGTGAATCAAGCCCGACAGGCTGGCAAGACAAATACTTTACAATAGCAATAAGTTAGGACATTATGCTTCCATTCTGCATCAGGA
>CAYVBG010000250.1:0-1899 GCA_964449205.1 uncultured Zetaproteobacteria bacterium
CCGCGCGCATCGCGGCGGCCATCACATCCTTCAGCATCGCGGGCGTGAGCCGTCCGGTCTGGGTGTTGTAGCGCGAGCAGTGGTAGGAATCGAACAGGCGCAGGCCGCCGGGCAGCGGGTGCGCGGCCCCGTGCGCGAAGGGAGAGGCGGAGAGCTTCAGCCCCAGCGCGCGCAGCACGGCGTCGTGCGCGATGCGGCCCAGCGCGAGCAAGGCCGCGCCTTGCGGCAGGGCCGCGATCTCCGCGCGAAGAAACGGATTGCAGCGGCGGATTTCCTCGCCGGTCGGCTTGTTGGCCGGCGGCAGGCATTTGACCGCATTGGTGATGCGCGCGCCGGTCAGGCGCAGGCCGTCGTCCGGCTCGCCCGATCCCGCGTGGCTGGCCAGCCCCAGTTCGAACAAGGTGCGATACAGCAGGATGCCGGCATGGTCGCCGGTGAACGGACGTCCGGTGCGGTTCGCGCCGCGCATGCCGGGCGCCAGCCCCACGATCAGCAGCCGGGGGTGCGCATCGCCGAAGGCCGGCACCGGTGCGCAATGCCAGTCGGGATGCTGGCTGCGGAGTTCGTCGAGAAATCCCGCCAGCCTCGGGCAGCGGCGGCAGGCGGCGTCGAAGCCGGGCGTGTCAGCCGCCGCCATGCCGAAGCCGCTCCGCCAGCATGCGCAACGCGCGTCCGCGATGTGAGACGCGGGCCTTCTCCTCCGGGCCGGCCTCGGCGAAGCTCTTGCCCAGCTCCGGGCAGAAGAACAACGGATCGTAGCCGAAGCCGCCCGCGCCCTGCGGCTGGCGCAGGATTTCGCCCTCCACCCAGCCTTCGGCGGTCAGCGGCGGGCGGGTGTCGGGAAAGGCCAGGTGCAGCGCGCAGACGAAGCGCGCGCGGCGGTCGGCCACGCCCTGCAAGCGTTGCAGCAGCAGCGCGTTGTTCTCCGCGTCGGTGGCGCGCTCGCCGGCGAACCGCGCCGAACGCACGCCCGGCGCGCCGCCCAGCGCATCCACGCACAGGCCGGAATCGTCGGCCAATGCGGGCAGCCGGTTCGCGGCGGCGAAGGCCTGGGCCTTCTTGCGTGCGTTGCCGGCGAAATCGGGCGCATCCTCCTCGACCTCGACCATGCGGGTGTCCGCCGCCGGCACGAGGCTCACGCCCAGCGGCTCCAGAATGGCCTCGATTTCGGCGCGTTTTTTCGGATTGTTCGAGGCGACGACGATGCGCACGCTAGCCCGCTTCGCTCACGGCCTTGCGCTGGATTTCGGCCAGATCGCGGATGCCGCGCTCGGCCAGCGCCTTCAGCGCCATGAATGTCTCCCAGTCCACCGGTTTGTCCTCGGCGGTGGCTTGCAGCTCGATCACGCCGCCCCCTGGCGTCATCACGAAGTTCGCGTCCATCTCCGCCTGCGAATCCTCGGCGTATTCGAGATCGAGCAGCGCCTGCCCGCCCACCACGCCGCAGCTCACGGCGGCGACCTGGCCGTGCATCGGGTCGGCTTCGAGCGCGCCGTCGGCCAGCAGCCGGTTCACGGCCCGCCGCAGCGCGACCCACGCGCCGGTGATGGCCGCCGTGCGCGTGCCGCCGTCGGCCTGAAGCACATCGCAATCCAGATGAATCGTGCGCGGGCCCAAGGCGTCCAGATCGCACACCGCGCGCAGGCTGCGCCCGATCAGCCGCTGGATTTCGACGGTGCGGCCGGTCTGCTTGCCGCGCGCCGCCTCGCGGTTGCCGCGGGTGTGCGTGGCGCGGGGCAGCATGCCGTATTCGGCGGTGATCCAGCCCTGTTCGGTGCCGCGCAGGAAGGGCGGCTGCGCGTCCGCCACGCTGGCCGTGCAGAGCACGCGCGTGTGCCCGAACGAAATCAGCGCCGAGCCTTCGGCATAGCGGTTGAAACCGGTGTCGATGTGAACCGG
>CAYVBG010000251.1:0-1891 GCA_964449205.1 uncultured Zetaproteobacteria bacterium
AAGCGGCCGACATTGGCGTCGTCCAGCGGCGCGTCCACCTCGTCCAGCACGCAGAACGGCGCGGGCTTGAGCCGGAAGATGGAGAAAACCAGCGCCACGGCGGTCAGCGCCTTTTCGCCGCCTGAGAGCAGGTCGATGTCCTGAAGCCGTTTGCCGGGCGGTTGCGCGATGACCTCCACGCCAGCCGTTCGAACATCGTCCGAATCGAGCCGGAGTTCGGCCTTGCCGCCGCCGAACAGGCGGGGGAAGGTTTGGCGGAAGCAGGCGTTCACCTGTTCGAAGGCTTCCAGGAAGCGCTGGCGGGTGGTGCGGTCGATGCGGGCGATGGTGTCTTCGAGCGTGGCGAGGCTGGACTCCAGATCGGCGCACTGACCGGCCAGAAACTGCTCGCGTTCGGCCGCTTGTTCGTATTCCTCGATGGCCAGCAGGTTGACCGGGCCGAAGCGCGCCAGGCGCTCTTCCAGTTCCGCCGCCCGGCGCAGGATGGTTTCTTCGTCCTGCGCTTCGCCGGCCGCATCCAGACGGGCGAGCAGGGCGTCGATGTCTTCCTGGCCCCGTTGGCGCATCTCGTTTTCCATGTCCTGGAGCCGGGTGGCTTCGGCTGCCAGGGCGATTTCGCGCTGTTGGCGGGTTTCCGCCGCCTTCTCGCGCGCCGCGCGCGCCTCGCGCGCCGCCCGTTCGGCTTGGTGCGCGGTCTGCTGGAGTTCGTGCCCTTGCTTGCGAATATCGTTCAGATTCCGGTGCAGCCGTTCCACCGTTTCGGCGGCGCGGGCCAGCGATGCATCCAGTTCTTCGTTGGCGCGGGCCTGCTCCAGTTCGCGCAACACCTGTTCCAGCGCGGTTTCATCCTGTTGCTGACGCGCCGAAAGCCGCGTGATTTCGTCGTTCAGGCGCTCGCATTCGCGGCGCACGGCTTCCATGGCTTGCTGGTGCAGCGCCAGGGCTTGTTCGGCCGCCGCGCGGCTGTTCCTGCACTGATCGAGCCTTTGGCGGGCGCTTGCTTCCGCCGCGTTGCAGCGGGCAAGGCGCTGTTCGGCCTCCGCCACCTCTTCGGGGTCGGGCGCGTCTTCGGGCGTTTGTCGGGCCGCCAAACGTTTCCGTTCGGCCATGATGTCGTCCAGCTCCGCGTTCAGGCGTTGCAGGCGGGATGTCAGGGCGTCGCGTTCCTCGACGGATCGCTTCAGGGTCGCCCGGGCGTTTTGCGCGGCGCTTTGCGCCTCGGTCAGCGCCAGATGCGCCGCCTGCCAGGCCTGTTGCTGGGCCGTGAGTTCGGTGTCGATGCCTTGCCAGGTTTGCTGACAGGCGGCCAGCTGGCGTTCGGCCCGGGTCAGCAGTTGGTGTTTGTGGCGCAACTCGCGCCGTGCCGCCAACCGGCGCGCGCCGGTCTCGTGGGTCGGCGGCGACAGCCAACCACCGCGTTCCATGCGCCAGCCATCGCGGCTGACCGCGGCATTGGCGCCGGGGGACGAATCCAGCGCGCGGGGTGCGTCCGCGATGTCATCCAGCAGCAATACATCATGGAACATGCCGCGCAAGGGGTGATCGGCGGGCAGTTCGAGCGCGTCGGCCAGATTGCCCGGCACATCGGCATGCGGTTCACCAATATGCACGGCGACCGGCGCGTTGCCGGCTTCGCGCAAGGCGGCGATCACCTGCGGCAGGGAGGACGATGCGGCGCGGGCATTGCCTCCCTCGGCGCGCAGGGCCGCGATGACGGCGCGCTCCAGCCCCTCGGGCGTCTGCAGGGCGTCGTCCACCCACGTGGCGCCGATTTCCCGCAGATGCCCGACAAGCGATTCCGGCACCTCGCGGTTTTGCGATCGCGCCTCCAGCTCCTGAATCTCGCCGCGCAATTGCCGCACCTGCCGGGTTTGCTCGTCCAGCGCCGATT
>CAYVBG010000252.1:0-1888 GCA_964449205.1 uncultured Zetaproteobacteria bacterium
TCAGACTCATGAAACCGGCCTTCAGCATCACCGTTTCATCGGCCTTGGCCGTTGTCGCCCCCAGCGCGGCGACGACCAGGACGGGAAGCATTCGTTTGAGTGGCATGTGTGAGATCATGTTTGGTCTCCTTGTGGTTGATGTCCCGGGAGCGTGTTGGACCGGGGCGCGCATGATGATTCGGCGGAAGCTGCCCCGCCGTGCGCCACGTCACACTGTCATCCGCGCCTGGCATCGGCATAATGGGCCCGTGATGGCCAACAAGCGAGAAGAAGCACGCGTGTTGCTGGGCGTGGACACGGGAGGCACCTTTACCGATTTCGTGCTGTTCGATGGCGAGGAATTGCGCTTTCACAAGGAGCTCTCCACGCCGCGTGATCCCGGCGAGGCCATTCTGGCCGGAATCCGTCGGTTGGGACTGGACCCGCGCGCGTTGCATCTGGTGCATGGTTCCACCGTGGCCACCAACGCCATTCTGGAACGCAAGGGGGCGCGAACGCTGTTTGTCACCAACCGGGGCATGGAAGACATGCTCCATATCGGGCGGCAGACACGGTCTCGTCTCTACGATTTGACGCCACCCCTGCCCGAACCATGGGTGAAACACGAGGACTGTTTTGGCATCGGTGGCCGCGTGGACGCGCAGGGGCGCCTGCTGTGGGGCGTGCCCGAAGCCGATGCCGCGCGGCTGCGGGAGCGCGCGGGGGATTACGAAGCCGTGGCCATATGCACGCTGTTTTCGTTTCTCAATCCGGCCCAGGAACAGGCGGCCAAGGCCGCGCTGCCCGATGGTGTGTTTGCGGCGGTTTCGCACGAGGTGTTGGCCGAATACCGGGAGTTCGAGCGCGCGGCCACCACATTCCTGAATGCCTACACCGGGCCGCTGGTGGCGCGTTATCTGGCGCGTCTGGCGGCCCTGATGAAGGGCGGAGACGGGCGGCTGTTCGTCATGCATTCGGCGGGCGGTGTGATGGATGCGGACGAGGCCGCGAATCATGCGGTTCGCATGGTGCTTTCCGGCCCGGCCGGCGGTTTGGTTGCCGCCGGCGCGGCAGGCCGGCAACTGGGACTCAAGCAAATGATCACCTTCGACATGGGGGGTACCAGCACCGATGTGGCGCTGGTGGAAGCGGCACCCCGCATCACCACCGAAGCCCAAGTGGCGGGCATGCCGGTGGCCGTGCCGATGCTCGATATTCATACCATCGGTGCCGGCGGCGGTTCCATCGCCCATGTGGATGCTGCCGGCCTGCTTCAGGTGGGGCCGGAATCGGCCGGGGCCTTGCCCGGTCCGGCCTGCTACGGGCGAGGCGGTGCCGCGCCGACGGTGACCGACGCGAACGTGGTGCTGGGCCGCATGCCTCGGGATATCCGGCTGGCCAATGGCATGCCGGTGGATGCGCGCCGCGCCGAAGACGCGCTTGCAAGACTGGGCGCGGCGTTGGGGTTGAGCGCGCATGAGGCCGCGCGGGGCGTTGTGCGCGTGGCCGAGGAAAAGATGGCCGGAGCCTTGCGCGCCGTATCCGTGCGGCGGGGGCATGATCCGCGCCGGTTTGCCCTGATTTGCTTTGGCGGCGCCGGAGGCTTGCACGCATGTGCGCTGGCCGGGGCGCTGGGCATGACACGGGTGGTGTTACCCGTGGCCAGCGGGGCGTTTTCGGCTTTGGGCATGCTGGCCGGCAAGCGGCAGTGCGATGTGTCGCAGACTCGCCGCATTGCGCTGGGCGCGCCGGATGCGGCGGGCATGGCGCGCGGGTTGGTTCACGAGTTGCAGGTGCGTGCGGCGCGGCGCATGCCCGGTCAGCGCCTGACATTCCGGGTGTTTGCCGACATGCGCTACCGGGGGCAGGGATTTCATTTGAGTGTGCCGTGGACAGACGATATTGCGGC
>CAYVBG010000253.1:0-1879 GCA_964449205.1 uncultured Zetaproteobacteria bacterium
GCTTTCGTTCCATTCATCGACAATACTGAGGATCTCATCCTCGAATGCGGCGCTCTCGTAATACGCATTCCCTTGTGGATCGCGGGCGACAACGCCATCCAGCTTCGCCCTGGCTGCGGCGTTCAGCAATTTTTGCAACACCTGCTTGTGCGCCTCGACTTCCGGATCCTTCAACTCATCGGCCATCAACGCCGCATGCATCACCCAGTCGCCGACCAGCGTCATGCGCAGCAAGCGAATCAATTCCGGTTCGGTCAGTGAAATGTTCATGCGCGTCTCCTTCCACTTCACGCGTTGATTTCGCTTCCCTCAATCCGCCACGACCGCGAAGCAGCGCGGGCACAATGCGCCGCCTTCTTGATCGGCCATCCAGCCTCCATTGCCGCAACCCTGCAAATATGCCCCGAGGCCAAGCATGCCTCCCAAGTTCCCGGTTCCACGCATCCGCAACATATTCCTGTTTCGAATACATGAAAAGACGATGCCCCCTCTGGCACACCGGCCGTCTTCACGGACTGTCCGCCATGCCTTGTTTCCAGTCCTCTCCGGGCATGACCCGACGCATGAACTCATCGAACAGCGGCACGGTAAAGGCCGTATCGCCATGACTCGGACTCCAGATCATGCCTTTCGCAATCAAGTGACTGCGGATCGGCGCCAGTGACTGCACTTTCCGGCCCAACACCCGGGCGATGGCGCCCGAACGATGCGGCCCCGGCCCCAGTTCGGCCATGGCGCGCATGTAGTGTTTTTCCGTGGATGTCAGCCGATCAAAACGCACCCGGAAAAAGCTCGCATCCAGATCCGCCACAGCGACTTCGGAGCCGCGCTCCACATCAGCCACGGTTATCGGCGATGTCTCCGCGACATCCCAGGCGTGTTTGCCCCATTCTTGCAGAAAATAGGGATAGCACTGCGTCTGCTCGATGAGCCGCTGCAGGGCCGTCTCGTCAAAACATACGCCTTCGGCCTCCGCAGGTTTGGCGATGGCGATCCGCGCCGCCTCGGGCGTCAGGGGCCCTACCTCGGGGAAGCCGAACAAGCGCTCGGCGTAAGACTTGGCCTTGCCCATCCGGCCCCGGAGTTGTGGCAGACCGGCGCCAACCAGCACCACAGGGAGACGCCGCTGGGAGGCACGGTGAAGCGCCACGATCAACGCGGCCAGCTCCTCTTTCTCGACATACTGCAATTCATCCACAAACAGGGCGAGCGCGGTTCCACCTTCTTGGGCGGCCCGGCCGGATGCTTCCAGCAGATCCTGCAGATCGAGTTCCAGATCGCCATTGTCCGCCAGCCCCGGCTCGGGCTCCATGTCAATGCCCACCTCGATATCCTGGTACTTGACCTTGAGCACGCTGGCAAAACCGGCCAGTCCGCGCAGGGCCTGCCGCGCCAGATCAGCAGCCCGCGCATTGTGCGACAGTCGCAGCAGCGCCCGGCGCAGCTCCGGCGCCAGAATGGCCGGCAGCGAACGTCCCTCCGGCGCTTCGATCCGCAATGTCTGGATGCCGGCACCCTCGGCATCGTCCCGCATGCGATCCAGCAGCACTGTTTTGCCCACCCCGCGCAAGCCCACCATCAGCACGCTTTTCGCCGGACGGCCAATGCGGGTTCGCTCCAGGGCGATGCGAACCTGTTCCCGCAACGCATCACGCCCGGCCAGTTCCGGCGGAGGGGTGCCGGCGCCTGGAGTATACGGATTTCTGATTGGATTCATGGCATCAAGTATATCGAGCTTATCCAAGTTATCAATATTTGATAAACCGTATAAACTTCGTCAAATCATCCCCGTCACATTTACCTGCTCAGTCCGCCACGACCGCAAAGCAGCGCGGGCACAATGCGCCATGCACCGCATGGTCGGGCCGCGCGGGTTGGC
>CAYVBG010000254.1:0-1867 GCA_964449205.1 uncultured Zetaproteobacteria bacterium
GGCGCCACCGCATCGAGCCCCAACCGCACACCGCGCGCATGGATCGCACGAAACGCCGCGCGCTCGCGCTTGCCCGGCTCGCGGGACATCATCGCGATATCCGTCTCTCCGGCGATCAGCGCCCGCGCCCCGGCGGTGGAATCGCCACCCCGCACAATCAGGCTCACACCCGGATGCATGCGCATATAAGCCGGCGCGGTCTTGTCCACCAGGAACTTCACGGTGGTGGATCCGGTCAGGCGCACGCTCTGCGCCCGCCCCGCCGCCGGCCACAGCAACGCCAGCGCCAGCAGCCACACCGCCACCCGCATCACCGCGCTTCCTCCAACGCGCGCCGCATCGCGGCCATCAGCTTTTCCGGCGTGGCGGGCTTCTGCACGAAACCGGCCAATCCCTTGCCGGTGAACTGCTGGATAGCTTCCTGCTCGTTGTAGCCGCTGGTCAACACCACGCGCACCTGCGGGTTCACCCGCCGCATTTCGCGAAAGCATTCTTCACCTCCCATGCGCGGCATGGTCAGATCCATCAGCACCACCGCAATCTCCCGATGCCGGTCGCGGTAGATATCCAGCGCCTCCGCGCCATCCCTGGCCGTGATCGTGTCGAACCCCATCGATTGCAACAGCATGGCCGAGGATTCACGCACCGTTTCCTCGTCGTCCACCACCAGCGCCAACCCCGAACCGCGCCACGCCGCGCCGCCCCCCGCAGCCTCGCTCTCCTCCCTCGCCCCGCTCGCCATCGCCGGCAACAGCAACTTGAATGTCGTGCCGCGCCCCGGCTCGGAATACACCTTCAGCGCCCCCGCATGCCCGCGCACAATGCCCAGCACCGCGCTCATGCCCAGCCCCCGGCCGGTAAACTTGGTGGTGAAAAACGGATCGAAGATGCGCTCGATGGTCTCCCGATCCATGCCACAGCCGGTATCGCTCACCTCCACCCACACATAGCGACACGGCTTGGGCGAATCGCCAAAGCAGTCGCGCAGGTATTCCTCGTCGGCATGCATCAGGCCGGTGGCAATGGAAATCACCCCACTCTTGCCGCCGATGGCCTCGTTGGCGTTGGTCACCAGATTCATGATGACCTGCTGGATCTGCGCCTCGTCCGCCTCCACCGGCGGCAGACCCTCGGCCAGCGAAAATTTCATCACCACGCTCTTGTCCAGGCTCACCTCCAACAGGTGCGTGATATCCTCGACCATCGCGGACATGTCCAGCGCCTTGACCACGAACTTGCCCTTGCCCGAATACGCCAGCATCTGACGGCACAGGGCGGCCGCCCGCTCGCAGGACTGTTCGATGCGCTCCAGCTTTTCCTTCGCCTCCAGCGGCTCCTCGGTCAGGCGCATGCGCGCCAGCGCCGCGTTGCCCATGATGGCGGCCAGAATGTTGTTGAAATCATGCGCGATGCCGCCGGCCAGCACACCCAGGCTTTCCAGCCGCTGGGTGTGCTGGATCTTCTTCTCCATCGCCTCCCGCTCGCTGCGCGCTTCCAGCTCGGCGGAGATGTCCAGAAACGTCACCACGCCGCCCACCACCTCGCCATGCTCGTCGAACACCGGATGCGCGCGATACTCCACCGGAAAACTCGCGCCATCCTTGCGCCAGAACACCTCGTCGCGGCAATGCACGCGTGTTTTCTCCCGAAAACAGCGAAAGATCCGGCATTCCTGTTCGGGATAGGGCGATCCATCGGCATGCGTGTGATGGATGATCTCGTGCAGGTTGCGCCCGAGCAGTTCACCGGCATCGTGATAACCCAGCATCGCCAGCCCCGAAGCGTTGATGAAACTGCAACGCCCGTTCGCGTCCACGCCGTAGATACCTTCCGCCACCGACTCCATCAGCAAGGCGCGCAAGCGGCC
>CAYVBG010000255.1:0-1864 GCA_964449205.1 uncultured Zetaproteobacteria bacterium
GGAAGGCGGTCTTGTAGCTGGTGTAGTTTTGCAGCACATCGAGAATGAACCCCTCTTCGATGGCCTGTTGCATCGTGTAGGTGTGGAAGGGAACCGGCGGATTTTCCTTCGATACTGGCCGGCTCGGATCCTTCGGTCGGCCAAAGAGCATCAGCGTGGAATGCTTGGGCGTGGCCGTGAACGCAAAATGGCTGACATTCCCCGGCAGCCCGCGCACGCTTTGCAGCTTTTCCAGAATCTCGTCCGGCGTCATGGCCGCAAGATCCACCGACGCATCCAGCGCCAGCACCTGCCTCAGCTTGCTGGCCGTGCTGCCGGTCTGCGAGTTGTGCGCCTCGTCGATGATCACGGCGAAGGTGCGATCCCGCAGGCTTTGCTCGGTCAGGATGGCTTCCATGGCATAGGGAAAGGTTTGCAGCGTCACCACGATGATGGGCGTGCCGGAAAGCAGCGCCTCGGCCAGTTGGCGGCTCTTGGGCAGGCTGGATTGGTCCCGATCCACGGCCTTGACCACGCCGCTCTGGTGCTCGATCTGGGCCACGGCCTCCTGCAACTGCTGATCGAGCACGGTCCGGTCCGTCACCACGATCACCGAGTTGAAATACGGCGTGCCGTCGTCGTGCCTCAGGCGGATCAGCTCGTGCGCCGTCCAGGCAATCGTGTTTGTCTTGCCCGAACCCGCGCTGTGCTCGTTCAGATACTGATGGCCGACACCTTCCTGTTTCACCGCATCGATCATCTTCGTGACCGCTTCCCACTGGTGATAGCGCGGGAAGATTTGCGTCTCCTTGTAGATCAGCTCGCCTTGCGCCGTTTCCTCTTCCTTCTTCTCGATGAATACGAAACGGTGGAAGATGCGCAGCCAGTTGTCCGGCTGCATCACTTCCTCCCACATGTATTTGACCGGATAGGGTGTGTCCGGCGGATTGCCTGCCGCGCCGTCGTTGCCCTTGTTGAACGGCAGGAAACGCGTGGATTCGCCGGCCAGCCTCGTTGTCATCCACACCTCGGAGTCGGACATCGCGAAATGCACCACCGCCCCCCGGCGAAACGAAAGCAGCGGTTCCATGCGCCCGGTTTTGGCGCTTTTGGGCTTGCGGTCGGTGCGATACTGGTGCATCGCCGCCTCGACCGACTGGGTGAAGTCGGTCTTCAGCTCGAAGGTCGCCACCGGAATGCCGTTGATGAAGGCCACCAGATCAATCGCGTTCTCGTTGTCCAGCGAGTAGCGCACCTGCCGCACGATGCGCAGCCGGTTGGCGCGATAGCGGCGAAGCGCCTCCGCATTGCGCGCATCCTCCGGCATCGGCTGGCTCATCTGGATGGTGCCGCCGCCGGCCACGCCGAAGCCGCGCCTGAGCACCTTCACCGTGCCGCCGGATTTCGAGGCCAGCGAAGCCGCCAGCCGCTCCAGCACCACCTTTTCCGCATCCTCCCCGTGAATGCGCGCAAGCTTCTCCCATGCCTCCGGCTGGCTGTCCCGAATCCAGCCGATCACATCCTCGGGGTAGAGCGCCAGCCGCCGGTCGTAGCGGGCAGGATCGCCCTCCAGCCAGCCGTTAGCTGCTAACATTTTGACAATAAATGTCTCGAAATTCACTTCATGATGCACGGCCACGGCCATCCTCCTCCCGGAAACTTAACCAAGGCTTGGCCTTAGTTAAGAAAACCGGACTTTTCTTAACCAAGACCGTCATTCAACGACGGCCTTCATCGCCAAGCCATGACAGAAACTCCCTGCCCGCATCCGTCAGGCTGATATGGCTCATGCTCGGCACACCTCCATATACGCCGATACCGGCATCTACAGCCAGCCCTCTGGAGATCAACTCCGCCACGGCGATTCTCACCGATGGAAGCGGGT
>CAYVBG010000256.1:0-1862 GCA_964449205.1 uncultured Zetaproteobacteria bacterium
GCTTCGGCGACCGCGAACTGAACATCCTCGACAAGCCGTTCCGGTATCCACAGCTCGCCGAGGCGCTGGACACCGTCATCCGCGCCTGAGATCAGGCGGCGCGCCGCCAAAGGCCAGCAGCAGCGCCAGCATCGGCGGCGCGGAATTGATGCGTCCACGGGCCACCCATTCCATCGCCCGCGCGCGCCCAACCCAGAACACGCGAATGTCCTCATGCTCGTGCGCCACACCGCCCCCGACCGCGCAGGGCCGCCGCGAGTCCACCTCGCCCAGAAACAGATAAATGCGCTCCGAGGAACCGCCGGGAGTCGAATAATACCAGCCCAAGGGTTTCAAGCGCCCGGGATCGTAGCCCGCTTCCTCGATGCACTCGCGGCGGGCGCAATCCTCCGGCGACTCGCCCTCGTCGATCATGCCGGCCACAATCTCGATCAGCCAGGCGTCCTTCTCCTCCGTGTCCGGTCGCACGGCGGGGCCGATGCGAAACTGCTCAATGAGCAGCACTTGATCCCGGGCCGGATCGTGCAGCAGCACGGCCACAGCGTCGCCGCGCTCCAGGTGTTCGCGCACCACTCGTTGGCAGCCGCCGTCAAAGCGATCGTGCGTCACCGTAAAGGCATCCAGACGGAAAAACCCTCGCCAGAGCGGCCGCTTGTCCTCAATCTCGAAATGCATGGCGTATCCTCCCGCAGGCGACCATGCTACCATGATTCATGGTCGAACACGGACATGTACAAAGGTGAACGGTTCAACAGCCTCAGTCATCTGGCGGGCACGGCGGCGGCCGTGGTCGGGCTTGTGCTGCTGCTGGTCCGGGCCTCCGCCCATGATGCATGGCGCATCGCGGCCTGCGCCATCTATGGTCTTGCGCTGGCCAACCTGTATCTGTCCTCCACGCTGTATCACAGCGTGCGCGGGCCGGCCAAGGCATGGCTCCGGAAATTCGACCATGTTTCCATCTATCTGCTGATTGCAGGCACATACACCCCGTTCACGCTGGTGTTGCTCCGCGATTCATGGGGCTGGCCGTTGTTCGGCATGGAATGGACGCTGGCATTGATCGGCGCCACGCTGGACGTGCGGCATCAAGGCGGTTCCCGTGCATGGCAGGTGGGCATCTATATCCTGATGGGATGGCTCATTGTGCTCGCCCTCGAACCGCTGCGCCGGGTCTTGCCCGATCCGGGGTTCTGGCTGCTGGTCGCGGGCGGCGTCGTCTATACCATCGGCATCCTGTTTTATGCGGTGGACGAGCGCATGCGTCACGCGCACGGCATCTGGCATGTGTTCGTGCTGGTCGCCAGCGTCTGCCACTATCTGGCGGTTTTGTTGTTCATCGCATGACAGCCTGACAGGCATGCCCCCAATGCAAAACGCCCCGCGCGGTTGCACGGGGCGTTTCGACCGGCTCCCGCATCTGCGGGACGGGCGGGTTACTCGGCGATGACGTTCTGCGCCTGCGGCCCCTTCTGACCCTGCTCGATATCGAAGGACACCTTCTGCCCTTCCGCCAGGGTCTTGAAGCCCTCGCCGCGAATGGACGAGAAGTGGACGAACACGTCGTCGCTCCCGTCATCCGGCGCGATGAAGCCGAAGCCCTTGGCGTCGTTGAACCATTTTACTGTACCTGTAGCCATGAAATATTACCTCAATCAAATGAAATTACCGTGCGACATGCCGGCGCAATGAATTGTGAGCAGGGAACATGTTCTCAAGACCAACAAAAAACCTTGCAACCGTCATATGGCAACATGCGCACCTTAGCCCCCCCGCCGGCATAAAGCCAGCTTTTTATCGCCCGGTCGCGCCGCGCCGGCGGGCAGCAGGCAGCAGCGGTTCCCCCAGCAACCTGGCCGCAAGCA
>CAYVBG010000257.1:0-1859 GCA_964449205.1 uncultured Zetaproteobacteria bacterium
CAGGTGGCTGTTAACCACCCTGTCGCTGGTTCGAGTCCGGCCCGGGGAGCCAGATCGAACGGCTCGTCCGGGTTTTCGGACGGGCCGTTGTTTTCTCCTTGCTCCGGGTGCTAGTTTTGCTCAATGCCCGTGGATTCTTCGCCGCATGCCTTGCGACCGTTGTCGGCGCGCCGCTTTCTGTGGCGCTTGTGGCCGTTGCCGGCGCTGCTGCTGGCCGCGCAGGCGGCCATGCGGCTGGATGGCAACCGTGAGGCCATTGCGTTGCCGGTGTGGGTCGCGGCGCTGAATGCGGTCGTGTTCGTCGGTGCGTTCGCCGCGGCCGCATGGTGGGCGTGGCGGCCGTTTGCTGCCCGGGAAAGCCTGCGCGAAGGGCGCTCGCAGCCGACACGGGCCATGCTGGCGCTCTTGCCGTGGCGGGCGCTGAAGGCGTTTGCCGCGGCTGGCGCACTGTTTGGCCTCTGGTTGATGGTGGCGCTGCTGACGGCGGCCGGTGTTTCGGACGAGGTGGTGCTTACACCACGCATGACGCTGGCGCTGGGGTTGGGCGTGGCTTTTTTCTGTGTGCTGCTGGTGCCGGCGCTGGGCACGGCCATCACCGTGCGTCACCTGTTGGGCGAACGGCTGGCCCTCGCCCGCGCCGGCCAGATGGATGCGCACGAATGGCGGCCGCTGCATTCCATCACCGATTCCTCGCGCCGCCCGTGGCTGGTGTTTCTGGTCACCGGGCTGATGCCGGGCGCGTTGCTGGCGGGGTATGTGTTGCTTATCGCCGGCACCGAGATCGAGTTCGAGGAACATTTCATCGCCGCGCAGGCGCTGATGGTGTTCGCGCTCTATGTGGCGGCCTCGGTCGGTATCGTGTTTTTGTTGAGCCGTTCGCTCCGGTTGGTCACGGACGAGCTGGCGCGCGGGTTGGAACATCTGCGTCTGGGGCGTTTCGACGCTGTGGTGCCGGTGTTGACGGACGACGACTTGGGGGAGCTGGCGCGCGGGCTGAACCTGGCCCTGCGGGGGCTGCGCGAGCGCGAGGCATTGAAGGATTCGCTGGCCATCGCCAGCGAGATTCAGCAAGGTCTGCTGCCACGCGCCCTGCCGGATGTGGAAGGCTATGCGTGCTGCGCCTTTCAGCGCAGTTGCGAAGCGGTGGGAGGCGACTATTATGACTTCATTGAGCTGGACGACGGGCGCTGGTGGCTGGTGATCGCCGATGTGGCCGGCAAGGGCTATCCGGCGGCGCTGACCGTGGCCAACCTGCAAGCCATGCTGCATGTGCTGGCGGCGGAGAATGCGCCGTTCGACAAGGCGGTGGCCTATGTGAACCGCGCCCTGTGCGGCACGCTGGCCGGCGGTCGTTTCGTGACGCTGTTCATGGCCAAGTTTCAGCCGCAAAGCCATTCGCTGCTGTGGCTGAACGCCGGCCATGTGCCGCCGCTGCTGGCGCGGGCCGACGGTGTGGAACGTCTGGAGGCGACCTCGCCGCCGCTGGGTATGCTGGAGGATGTCGTCATCCGGCCGCGCCGTGTCGAGCTGGCGGCGGGTGATGTGCTGCTGGCCTGCACGGACGGCGTCACCGAGGCGCGCGACAAGGCGGGCGGGATGTTTGGCGAGGACCGGCTGGCCGGCTGGCTGGCCGCCCATCGCGAGGAGCCCATCGAGGACTGGCCGGAGCGGCTGATGAAGGCGCTGCGCATGTTTGGCCGGGTCGAGGCGGAGGACGACATCACGCTGTGGGGGCTGAAGCGGGAACCATGACGAAGGAGACGATGGCATGACCGGACGGGACGGCGACGGCGGGGCGGCATTTCGCATCGAACGCGATTCGATGGGCGAGATGCGGGTGCCGGCGGATGCGATGTATG
>CAYVBG010000258.1:0-1844 GCA_964449205.1 uncultured Zetaproteobacteria bacterium
AGCAGGATGTACTGCGCGAAGACAAGGGCGGCTTGGGGGACTACGGCATCAACTGCCAGATGAGCTTTCGCGACGAGAGCACGGCGGACAATACCTCCTACGCTGTGGGTGGTCTGTGCAAGATTATTCAGGTGGGGCACGGCAAGAACCTGAGACTCTCGGCCGTGATCCCGATGGCCAGCGTGCCCGACACTGCCCAAGGGGTGGACGCTTGGGTGGAACTCTACGAGGACGAGAAGACCGGCATCGCCTTTTATGCCAATGTGAGCAAGGGGGGCAAGTGACGATGGCGCGCACTGCGACGGGGGTGCTTGTGGCACTGGCGCTGGTTGGGCTTACGCCGGTGGATCGCGCGCTGGCCGCTGTAAGCGGGCCGGCGGCCAAATGCGTGATGTGCCATGAGCTGCACAGCGATGCCAACCGGGTGGGGCCCACGCTCAAGGGCGTGTACGGCCGCAAGGCGGGGGCGGTTCCCGGCTTTGCCTTCATGTTCACCCGATACATCAAGGGTGAGCCCTGGGTTTGGGACGAGGCGCATCTTCGAGCCTGGATGGATGATGCGCGCAAGGCGATTCACGAGTTCACCGGTGATGCGCATGCGCGGACGCGTATGCCGGCATTGCATGTGCGAGGCGCGGAGGCCGATGCCATTATCAAGCTGCTGAAAACGCTGAAGTAAGCGGCGACGGCTCCGGTTGCGCCGGAGCCTGTGCTGAAGCGGTGGATGGAACAAGGCCCGCGAACGCCGGTGGCCTCAGGCATGCACGGCTTCGATGACGCGCACGGGATCGCCGCGCTCCAGCCGCAATGCATCGTCCGCCGGCTCGGCGGGCAACAGCGCGATGCCGAACACGCGCCCCTCGTGATCCCGCGCCAGCGAGCGGATCTCGCCGATCTTCGCGCCGCGTTCGGTGAACAGCGGAAGCGGCGGCGCGCTTTCGGGGGCGGCGTCCAGCCCGATGCGCCAGAGTTTCTTGCGGATGCCGCCGCGCCAGTGCATGCGGCTGGTCACTTCCTGCCCGACATAACAGCCCTTGTCGAACGACACGCCGCGCATCTCGATCAGATTGGCGTTCAAGGGATGCAGGGAGGCATCCCATTCCACGCCGAAGCGCGGCAGCCCGCGGATGATGCGCATCGCCTCCAGCTCCTCCGGCGCAATCCAGCGCGCGTCGGCCAGCCGCGTGCGCACCAGGGCCTCGGGCGCGACGATCCAGAAACCGCGCGGGGTTTCCGGCATCACCAGCGCCAGCCGATCCGCGCCGGAACGGGCGGTCGCCAGCCAGCCGTCGCCGGGTTCAGGAATGCCGAGCGCATCCAGCGCCCTGGCCGCATTCACGCCCTGGGCCGAAAACAGTGCCAGATCGCCTGCTGTCTCGAAACGCAGATCGAAGCCGAGCATGAAGCGGCGCAAGCGCGCGATGGCGGCCTGCGCATGCGCGGCCGGCGCAAAGATCCACACGCCCTCGTCGTCCGCCCCGGCAAGATACAGCTCGCTCACCGGCTTGCCTTGAGGGGTGAGCAGGGCCGCGTGGATGGACTGATCGGCGCGCAGATGGCGGACATCCTGTGTGATCTGGCCTTGCAGATACTCGCGCAGCCGCGCGCCGCGCGCCTCGATCACGGCCCAGGCCGGATGCGGCGCGATCACGAAACCGCGCATCATGGCCTCGGCGGTTTCCGGAGAAAGGACGGGGAACGTCATGGGCGCGAATCTATACCCAACCGCCGGCCTCGGGTATAGTGCGCCTCACCGGCTCCGCTGACGGGCCGGGATGGCCGATTGGAGGAACGATGAGCGGAGGAATGATGAGCGCAAATGAGTTGAACGCACCGGAATCCAC
>CAYVBG010000259.1:0-1842 GCA_964449205.1 uncultured Zetaproteobacteria bacterium
GTGGTCGCAAGATGATCGCCAAGTTCTCATCCTCGACCGACACTTACAATGTGGTCCTCTGGACTGGAAACACGGCCTCCAGATCGATTCCTCAACCCGCGCCTATACATTGGTTCCGGTTGCCGGCAGTGGGGGCAGGCTGATTGTGGCGCGAGACGGGCATGTGCAGAAGACTGAGAAAACGGTGCTCCAAACCATGCGCGGGCGCACGATGGGGCGCGATGTGTTCGGCAAGTGGGATGCCGGCGATCTGGATTCTGCGGTGAATGTGCAGAGCGAGTTTCGCCGCATCGGCGTGGACATTCCCGAGGACGCGTTGCTGCTGGTCGTGGATTGGGAATTCGGGTTTGATGAATACTGGCAGATGGCGCTGGGCACGGTGGCGCTCGTGATTGTGCTGATAGCAGCCTTCGGGCTGATTATGGTGGTGGTGCTTTGGCTGAAATGACTGCTGGTCGGCGCATGGCCGCATGTTCCGGCTTCTTGCTGGGATGGGTGTTCGCTGCAGGTGGGTGCGGATCGGCATCGGCCATGACGCCGGCGGTGCAGGTGGTGGAAATCGCATCGGGCGCGGCCGATGTGCCACTGGCCGCGTGCGACGGCGTGCATGTGCGACGCGGCGCATTCATTGTCACCCGGCCGTTGCACGACTGGCTGACGCAGCGAACCAAGGGCCGGGAACACTGGCATGCGCCGCGCAGCTTGCGGCGGCTGGAGGATGTGCGCTCGGTGGTGTTGCTGCGCTCGCCCGAATCCTGCGAGGTGGTGTTGTCGGATCGCGCGCGGGGCTTGCTGCCGCTTGCCTGGCGCCGCCGGGCGCGTGTGGGGCTGCGGGTCTGGCGCATGGATGCCGACCGGTTTTGCGTGGCCGGCCGCGTGGCGGCCTGCATTGCGCCGCGCGATCACAGGGTGTTGCCCGTGCCGTTCTCGGGGCGTCCGCCGCTCAGGCTCTATCATCACGGGCGGCTGGAGATGTTCGTGGGCTGGCGCTCGCCCCGTGCGCGGTCTGTGACTGTGGGAGATGCGGTGCGCCTTCACCTGGAAGGACCGGGGGACGAGGCGCGATTCCGGTTTCGCGCGTCACGGGCCGGATCGCTGATTGTGGAGCGCACGCCGGGCCATATGCCGAACGTGGACATGTTGATCGGCGCGGACGAAAAGACATTGGAGCCGCGTGGCATGATGAGCGTGAGCGCCGGCGGGGAGGTGCTGGTTGTTTTCCGCCATTCGGGCCCGGAACCGATCGAACTCGATGTCGGGTTCCTGTTCACGCCGGATCCGACGTTGACGTGCGTTGCAAGCATGACGCCGATGGGTGATGGCTTGGTGCGGGCGGCGGTGACGATTCGCAATGCGGGCGGCGCGCCGGTGTCGATGACCCGGCCATCGGCTGGCACGGTGGAATGGTTCGCCGGCGATACGTTGGTGGCTGCCGCGCGACCGGCTTCGTTGCCCGACGCAGTGCTGTTGGCTCCTGGTCGAATGGTCGGTTACGAGGCGATATTTTCCCTGCCGGGCAATCGGTGGCCGACCATGGCGCGTGTGGACGCCGGACCGGACACAGGTGTGTTGCATTGTCCTTTGAAGACGGGAACGGAGGTTCAGGTCCAGGGAACACGCTGATGGTTGTTCTCAAGGCATCCCCGGCAAACCTTCCGGTTGCAGCCTGCCTGATTCCCCCCCGTGCGGCAGACTGGTAGCTTGCGCCATCAGCAACATGGAGGTGGCGCATGTCCGATGTTCAACACCATCGCTTGATCATTCTGGGATCCGGGCCGGCAGGCTATACGGCGGCCATCTATGCCGCGCGGGCGGGGCTTTCTCCGGTCGTGATCCAGGGCA
>CAYVBG010000260.1:0-1807 GCA_964449205.1 uncultured Zetaproteobacteria bacterium
GCCTCGTTGCTACGCTCCTGCTGGCCCTGCCACTGATAGATGGAGGTCACCCCTGCACGAAGGGAGGTCACGGGCGGAGGAAACCGCGATGCGAATGCTGATCTGGTCTCTGGTATGGGGCGCGATGCTGGTTCCCGGCCTGGCATCCGCCGCGAACACAACGCCACAGCCGAATGCCGCCCAAGCGCGGTCGGCGATGGATGACGACCGGATTCCCGAAGCCATGCGCCACATGGCCAAAGGACCCAATGTGGACATTGCGTCGTTGCGCGATCCCTTCCAGTCCTATCTCGCATTGGTGGCCAGCCGCGGCCGGCAGGTGCTGGCGGAGCGCCAGGCCCGGCTGGCCAACCGGCAGCGGGAGCCGCTGGAAGACTTCGACCTCACCACATTGCGGCTGGTGGCCATCATGAAGATGGGACAACAGCGCGTGGCCATGGTGGAAGACCCCGAGGGCAAGGGGCATATCGTCCGGCGCGGCAATTACATGGGCAAGAACAACGGCCGGGTGGAGAAGATCACCGACGACAGCGTCTTTTTGGTGGAACAAGTGGTCAATCCGGCCGGCGACATTGTCGATCGTCAGGTCACGCTGACACTCAGGGAAGTCAACGAGTAAGCCGACGCATGGCCATGTCGCGCGCGGCGGCGCGGCGCGTCTTCGAGCGCCTGCGGGCCGAAAATCCAAACCCCGAAACCGAGCTGCGCTACAGCAATCCGTTTGAACTGCTGATGGCAGTCATTCTGTCGGCCCAAGCCACGGACAAGGGGGTCAACAAGGCCACCGCGCGTCTGTTCCCGCACGCCAGCACACCACAGGCCATGCTCGAACTGGGCGAGGAGGGTCTGAAGCATTTCATCTCCTCCATCGGACTCTACAACAGCAAGGCACGCAACATCATTCGCGCCTCCGAAATGCTGGTGCGCGAACACGGCGGCCAGGTGCCCGACACGCGGGAGGCGCTGGAACGCTTGCCGGGCGTCGGCCGCAAAACCGCGAATGTGGTGCTCAATGTGCTGCATGGCGCGCCCGCCATCGCGGTGGACACGCACATCTTTCGCGTCGCCAACCGCACTGGCCTGGCGCCCGGCCGAACCCCGCTGGCCGTGGAAAAACGGTTGATGGAGATGGTGCCACGCGAATATCTGAAGAACGCGCATCACTGGCTGGTGCTGCACGGGCGCTATGTCTGCACCGCGCGCAAACCCAAATGCCATGCCTGCCCCATATTCGAGGAATGCCAGTGGTCGGAGAAGGAACGATCAGCCCTCTGAAATCATCAAATCCGGGCGTGAAAGCGGATGCAACCACTGGCACAGGGTGATCAGGGGCAAGCCGATCAAAGCCGTCGGATCCGCGCCATCCATTCGCTCGAACAGGCTGATGCCCAAACCCTCCGACCGAAAGCTTCCGGCACAGCCCCAAGGCCGTTCGGCTTTCAGATAGGTTTCGATCTCGGCCTCATCCAGCGTGCGAAAGGCCACCCGGAATCGCTCGACATGAACGCGCTCATGCCCGCCGGACACCAGCGCCACGCCGGTGCAGAACTCTGCCGTGCGACCCGAGAGCCGGCGCAGTTGGGCGCGGGCCGCCTCAAATCCGCCCGGCTTGCCCAGCACCTCCCCGTCGCAACAGGCCACCTGATCGGCGCCGATGACGCAAGCATCCGGATGACATGATGCGACTGCCCGGGCCTTGCCCATGGCATGATGCCGCGCCATTTCCGCAGGGCTCATGCCCGCCGGCGAAATCTCCCGATAGTCCGGCGCGATGGCCTCGAACGGCAAACGCAAGCGCGCCAGCAAT
>CAYVBG010000261.1:0-1800 GCA_964449205.1 uncultured Zetaproteobacteria bacterium
CGCGGGCGGCGGCTCTTGACGCCACCTCGCTTCGGCGCATGGCTGCTGCCGGCACCGCAACGCGCAGCCTGGCTGGAACGCCTGACAACCCGTGCACCGCAAAAACAAGAGGCGCCTGTTCCGATGCCCAAGCCGGCCACCGCGCCGGCCGTGGTGAAGGACGCAGCCGGGTCCGCGCCGCAACCGGCACCACGGATGCAGGAAACTCCACCGGCGATTGAAACACCCGAACCGAACCGCGCGTCTGCAAGCGCACCGCCGGCCGCCAGCTCCGCGGAAGTGCGATCGCTGCTGGACGCCATGCGCGCGCTGCAAACGGAGATGCAACACCTGCGCGAACAGACCGCGGCCCTGCGCGAGGCGCTGGCACGGCGCGAATGGCTGGATTTGCGCGACCGCCTGCGTCATATCGCCGCGCCAAACACGCTACTCCCGGACATGGCCAGCGACTGGCGCGAGATTTCCCTGATCCCGCGCCTGAATGACGAGGAGCGCGATCTGGCATCACGCATGCAGGCATTGGCGGAACAGGACGCCGCGAAGTTGTCCGCGCTGGAAGGAGAACTGGAACGGCTGGCGAAACGCCTGCCCGTTGCGCGCTCGCCCAACGTGCTGCCCCAACCCAACCAACCGTGGCTGGCAAACATCGTCGGCCGGTTCGAACTGCGGCGCGCCGCATCGGCCGATGCGCGCGCGGACGCGACACTGCGCCACCGACTGCTGCGCACGGCACGGGATCTTGCGACCCAGAACTGGCCGGACGCGGCCACATGGCGTCATTTGCTGATGGACATTCGCGAACGATTCGGCGACGCCGCCGGGTTGAAGCTGCCGTCCCGGCTGGAAGATTTGCAGGAGGACGCCTCGCGCATGCACGAGACCGCCTCCAGCTGGCTGAGGAGGCTCTAAGGATGCGCATGCTCATCTTGCTTGTTCTGGCGCTGGCGCTGGCGGGTTTGCTGGCGCTGTTTCCCGACATCGCCGATCAACCGTTGCGCATCGAGGCCTTTGGCTGGCTGTTCGAAACACGGCAGGGGCCGTTCATTTTGCTGCTCGTCGTGCTGTTGGCCCTCGCCTGGCTGGCCCAGCGAATACTCTCCGCTCTGGCCGCCGGGCCCGGACACATCTGGCAGGCGCTGCGCTCCGGCAGCCGCAAGCGCCGCGAGGCGCGACTGCGCGAAGGGCTGGCGGCGCTGGTGGACATGCGCGGCGATCTCGGTGCGCGCATTTTTCGCAAGACCCGAGGCATTCTGCCCCGTTGGGGCAATCCATTGCTCGGCGCGCTTGCCACGCCGGCACGGGAGCAGCCACTGCCCGAGGCTGGCGACGACCCGCTGTTGATTGCCCTGCGCGCCCGCATCGCCACCGACCCGGACGCACAAGCCAAACCCGACCTCGCCGCGCGCAAGGCGCACATCGACGCATGGCTGAAGGCGCATCCAGGCGCGCCGCTGGCAGTGGAGCGCAAGATCAAGCTGGCCGAGGAGGAAGCCGACTGGGTCACGGCGGCGCGACTGCTGGAAGAAACATGGCAACGCGGCGGCCGTGCCGCCGCCAGCGTTCGTCCGCGTCTGGCGCGGGCCTGTCTGCACCTGGCCAGCGAACATCCCGATCAGGCGCTGGAATACCTGCGCAAGGCCCACCGCCTGATGCCGGAAGATAGCGACATCACGTTGGCGCTGGGCCGCCAGCACATCGAACGCGGCGAGACGCGCGCGGCGCGCAAGTTGTGGATGACACACCTGGAAACCCATGATGACACGCAGGTGGCGCTGGAACTTCACAAACTGCTGAAACCCG
>CAYVBG010000262.1:0-1795 GCA_964449205.1 uncultured Zetaproteobacteria bacterium
GGAACTTCACAAACTGCTGAAACCCGAGGCCATGAAAGCCTATCGGCGGATGAAAGCGGGCAAGGCGTCGCCGCCGGCCCGCGCATGGCTGCGCGCCCAACTGGCGCACGACGCGGGGCTTTCGGGTTTGGCGATGGATCACATGAAGGCGCTGCTGGACGACCGGCACTGCATCCTGGCCTGGCGCACGCTGGGCGATTGGCACATGGAGCAGGAAGAATGGGCCGAAGCGGCGCGCTGTTATCACCGGGCGCTGGATCCGGACTGCGCCGATGACACGCCGGACGCCGAACCAGTTGACAAGGACGAATCCAACGACTACACCAAGAACAAGCGCCTCTCTTGAGGCGCTGGCGGTCGCCCCCGGGCGGCCGCCCCGCGTTTTACGGCTCTTTCTCCATGCCACGCATTCGCCGCATTGGAACATGCCCCCCGGCTGCTGCTACAGTATCGCCCATGACAGCCACATTCCCTGCCGGGCTGAAGCCCAGACTCGCCGGCCGGCCGGCCGACCGCCTGCTGTTGGCACTGACACTCGCGTGCATCATGCTCATCTGGCAGATGGTGCATGCGCGGCTGGCGGGCGGCGAGCCAATGGTCGCCGTCTATCATGGTCAGACATTGCTGGCGCGCTATCCGCTGCATGTGCAACACCCGATCCGCTTCGAGGTGCTGGGCGACCTGGGCCCCGCCGACATCGAAATCGATCCACGGGGCGTCCGCTTCACCGATTCTCCCTGCCACGGCAAAAACTGTATCCGCGCCGGACACCGGCACCGAATCGGCGATGTCATCGCCTGCGTGCCCAATCGCATCCTTGTGGCCATCGTTGGCACCCAACGCGCGTTCGACGCAGTGGCCGAATGACCATGCCGGTCCGCATTCCGCCCCGACCGCCGCTGGCCGAACTGCAACACAAGGCGGAATGGATGGCGCTGCTGACGCTGTCGGTGGGGCTGCACGCGCTGGAGGCGGCACTTCCCGGACTGGGGCCGTGGTTCAAGCCGGGGCTGGCCAACGTGATGACCTTGCTGGCGCTGTATCTGATGGGCCCGCGCGCCGCCTTCATGCTGGCCGTGGCGCGCGTGGTGCTGGGCGCTGCCATCATCGGCACGCTGCTCACGCCCACGTTCGTGATGAGCCTGGCCGGCGCACTCTCGGCCGCCACCGTCATGCTCGCGACCGCCCGGCTGATTCCCGGCGCGGGGCCGGCGGGCGTGAGTCTGCTCGGCGCTGTCGCCCACATGCTGGCCCAATTCGCCACCGTTGAGATATTGTTCATCCAGCAGCCCGCCATCTATTACCTGCTGCCGCCATTGCTGTTGCTGGCCGCCGCCACCGGCTGGATCAACGGCGCGCTGGCCGATTACCTGCTGGATACGCTGCAAACCCGTCGCCATGCCAAAGCCTGAAACCGCGCACGCACGCCGGCGCTGGAGCCTGTCGCTGGCGGCCTCCGTGACCGCGCACCTGATGCTGGCGCTGCTGATCGCCTGGCAGCAAACGCACAAACCATTGCCGCGTCACAAGCCGCCACAAATCATGGACGTGGTGCTGTTGAATCCGGAGCAGGCGAAAACCACCCCGCCACCCAAAGACGCGCGAGCCATCGCCAATCGCAACGCCGCCGGCGCCAGTCGCAACGCCCGCGACCGCCTCACCCGCGCCGCCCGCGCCCCGGTTGCGGGCCAAACGCGGCAACGTCCGCGTCCGGCCGCCCCGGCGGCGCCACGCACGCCGCCGCCCGCACCCCGGCCATCACCCAAGAGCCGCGCCCGCACCCTGGCCCGGCGCG
>CAYVBG010000263.1:0-1755 GCA_964449205.1 uncultured Zetaproteobacteria bacterium
CATGCATCGCCCTCCTGCAACAGGAGCGCGGTGCTACATCAACCAATCACAAATATCAATTTTTTTGTGATTCTTGTCACATCAATGCGGTGACAAATCCCGCGCCGGCGTCAATCCAGCGACTGCAGAATCTGCTCACAGGCCTTCTTGGCGTCGGCGAAGAGCATCATCGTCTTGTCCATGTAGAACAGCTCATTGTCCAGCCCGGCATAACCCGGCGACAGCGAGCGCTTGATGAAGATCACATGCCGCGCCTTCTCGACATCCAGCACCGGCATGCCGTAAATGGGACTGCTCGGGTCGTTCTTCGCCGCCGGATTGGTCACATCGTTGGCGCCGATGACCAATGCCACGTCGGTATCGGCAAACTCGGCGTTGATTTCATCCATCTCGGCCACCAGATCGTAGGGCACGTCCGCCTCGGCCAGCAGCACGTTCATGTGCCCCGGCATGCGCCCGGCCACCGGATGAATGGCAAAACGCACACGCACGCCCTGCTTGATCAGCGCGTCCACCACCTCCTTCAGCGCATGCTGGGCCCGCGCCACCGCCAGACCATAGCCCGGCACGATAATCACGCTCTCCGCATTCTTGAGCAGAAACGCCGCGTCTTCGGCGCTGCCGGCCTTCACCGGCCGCTCCTCGCGATCACCGCCGCCCGCGGCCTGCGCGCCCGCGCCGCCGAAGCCGCCCAGCAACACATTGAACAGCGACCGGTTCATCGCCTTGCACATGATATAGGACAGGATCGCACCCGAAGAACCCACCAATGCGCCGGCGATGATCAACATGTTGTTGCCCAATGTGAAGCCGATGCCCGCCGCCGCCCAACCGGAATAGGAGTTGAGCATGGACACCACCACCGGCATGTCCGCGCCGCCGATTGGCACGATGAGCAGCACGCCCAACACCAGCGCCACCGCGGTCATCAGCAAAAAGGGCAGCCAGCCGCCTGTCGCCGCGAACACAACACCCGCGCCCAGCATCACCAGCCCCAGCGTCAGATTCAGCCAGTGCTGCCCGGCAAACACCAGCGGCCGCCCGGAAACCAACCCCTGCAACTTGGCGAACGCGACCACCGAGGCAGTGAACGTGATGGCGCCGATGAACGTACCGAGAAACATCTCGATACGGCTGGCAAGAAACAGGCCGCCGCCCGGCGCGGCGATACCGTAGGCCACGGGATTGTACAACGCCGCCGCCGCGATCAGCACCGCCGCCAGCCCCACCAGCGAATGCATGGCCGCCACCAGTTGCGGCATGTGCGTCATCGGAATCCGTCTGGCGATCAACGCGCCCGCGCCACCGCCCGCGGCCATGCCCGCCAGAATCGCGCCATAGCTGTGCACGCCGGGCAATGCGAGCGTCACCAATACCGCAATGGCCATGCCGATCATGCCAAACATATTGCCGCGCCGGGCGGATTCCGGGTGCGACAGCCCCTTCAGCGCCAGAATGAACAGCACGGCCGCACCCAGATAGGCCAGAGCCACCATGTTTGCACTCATCGCCTCAGCCTCCGCGCCCGTCGCTTCCGGGCACTTGTTTGCGCTTGCGGAACATGGCCAGCATGCGCTGGGTCACCAGAAACCCGCCAAAGATATTGATTGCCACCAGCGCCACGGCGACCAGCCCCAGCACACTTCCGGCATTCAGTTCCGCCGGTCCGGCGGCCAGAATCGCGCCCACGACGATGATGCCGGAAATGGCGTTGGTCACGCTCATCAGCGGCGTATGCAACGCCGGCGTGACATT
>CAYVBG010000264.1:0-1754 GCA_964449205.1 uncultured Zetaproteobacteria bacterium
GTTCTACATGGACAAGACGATGATGCTGTTCTCCGACGCCAAGAAGGCCTGCGAGCAGCTGTTGCAGGCGCTGGAGTAGGCCGCTTCGGTGTTCCGGCGGAGGCTGCCGGAATGCGGTTTTTGCAGACTGAGACCGGAAGCGAACAGGGCGCCGGGAAGCGGTTGACATGCCCGGTGCGCGTCACTATGGTTCGCGACCCTTCGCCGCCGCCCGGGCGGGCGGAGGATTGACGAACGATACTTCAGGATGAGGTGGCTGATGCCGACGATTAATCAGTTGATCCGCAAGGGCCGGAAGGACAAGCGGAAGATCAACAAGGTCCCCGCGCTGGATGCGTGTCCGCAGCGTCGCGGCGTGTGCACGCGCGTGTACACGTCCACGCCGAAGAAGCCGAACTCGGCGCTTCGGAAGGTGGCGCGCGTGCGTCTTACCAATGGCCAGGAAGTCACCGCCTACATTCCGGGCGAGGGACACAAGTTGCAGGAGCACTCGGTGGTGCTGATTCGTGGCGGTCGAGTGAAGGACTTGCCGGGCGTGCGCTACCACATTCTGCGCGGCGTGCTGGACACCACTGGTGTGGAAGGCCGCAGGCAGGCCCGCTCCAAGTACGGCGCGAAGCGTCCGAAGTAAGGAGTTGCACGATGCCGCGTAAAGGTCCCGCTCCGATTCGTCCTGTCACGCCGGATGCCCGTCATGGCGACAGGCTGGTGTCGTCCGTCATCAACAAGGTGATGTGGGACGGCAAGAAAACCACTGCCGAAAAGATTGTGTATGGCGCGATGGACTATGCCGCCGAGAAACTCAAGACCGAGCCGTTGGCCGCCCTGCATCAGGCGCTGGAGGCGGTGAAGCCGCTGGTTGAGGTCAAATCCCGCCGTGTGGGCGGCGCGACCTATCAGGTGCCGGTCGAGGTGTCCGAGCGGCGCAAGCAGTCGCTGGCCGTGCGCTGGCTGGTGGAGTTTGCCCGCAAGCGCTCCGAGCACACGATGATGGAGCGGTTGGGCAACGAGATTGTGGACGCGGTGAACGAGCGGGGTGGCGCGTTCAAGAAGCGTGATGAAACCCACCGCATGGCGGAGGCGAACAAGGCCTTTGCGCATTACCGCTGGTAAGCGGCAGTTTGTTTGTTCTTTGACAGTTTGATTTGATGGAGAAGGAGTAGGCGCGTGGCCCGTAAGATTCCTCTGGAGCGTTATCGCAACATCGGCATCATGGCGCATATTGATGCCGGCAAGACGACGACGACCGAACGCATTTTGTATTACACCGGTGTTTCGCACAAAATCGGTGAAGTGCATGATGGCGCGGCCACGATGGACTGGATGGCGCAGGAGCAGGAGCGCGGCATCACCATCACCTCCGCCTGCACCACCTGTTCGTGGAACGATCATCAGATCAACATCATCGACACGCCGGGCCACGTGGACTTCACCATCGAGGTGGAGCGCAGCTTGCGCGTGCTGGATGGCGCGGTCGGCGTGTTTTGCGCCGTGGGCGGTGTCGAGCCGCAGTCCGAGACCGTGTGGCGGCAGGCGGATCGTTACCATGTGCCGCGTATTGCGTTCGTCAACAAGATGGATCGCACCGGCGCGGAGTTCTTCCGCGTGGTGGACGAGATCTCCGAGCGCCTGGGTCACAATGCCGTGCCGCTGAACCTGCCGATTGGCGCCGAGGATCAGTTCAAGGGCGTGGTGGATTTGGTGCGCATGAAGGCCATCGTCTGGAAGGACGAGGCGATGGGCGCGATGTATGA
>CAYVBG010000265.1:0-1700 GCA_964449205.1 uncultured Zetaproteobacteria bacterium
CGATGATCTTGCGCCCGGTCAGGCCGCAATCGCCCATCGGCCCGCCGATCACGAACTTGCCGGTCGGGTTGATGTGAATCTTGTCCTGCGGGCAGGCGTCCAGCCATTCCTTCGGCAATACGGGCTGGATGATGTTTTCCATCACCGCCTCGCGCAGGTGGTTGTATTCGATGTCCGGATCGTGCTGGGTGGAGAGCACCACTGCCTCGATGCCGGCGATACGGCCATCCTCGTAGCGGAAGGTGATCTGGCTTTTGGCATCGGGCCGCAGCCACGGCAGGATCTTCTCCTTGCGCATCTCGGACTGGCGCTGCACCAGCCGGTGCGCATACAAAATCGGCGCCGGCATCAGCACCTCGGTCTCGTTCGTCGCATAGCCGAACATCAGCCCCTGATCGCCCGCGCCCTGCTTCTCCGGCGCTTCCCTGTCCACGCCTTGGGCGATATCCGCCGACTGCTTGCCGATCAGGCTCATCACCGCGCAGGTCGATCCATCGAAACCGACATCGGAGCTGGTGTAGCCGATGTCGCAAATCACGCCGCGCACCAGTTCGTCGAGATCGACCCATGCCTCGGTCGTCACCTCGCCGGCCACGATCACCGCGCCGGTCTTGATCAGTGTCTCGCAGGCCACGCGCGCCCGCTCGGGGTTCGGATCGCCCGCCAGAATCGCATCCAGCACGGCATCGGAAATCTGGTCGGCGACCTTGTCCGGATGTCCTTCGGACACGGATTCGGAGGTAAACACGAAATTCTGGCTCATTCCATCCACTCCTTCTTCTACCCTGGCTGTTCGCCCCGGCGCGCGGCAATCTAGCCACGGGCGCAACAAAATAGAAGACGCAACACGAACAACTTCGCAAACAGTCATCATCGCGCCCATGGTCGGCTTGTTTGCGCCTTCATCCACACGACCGCCTGAGCAACACGCCCACACCCAGCGCCAACGCCAGCACTCCCGCCGGCCATACCCAGGCAGCCGGCGCATGCTGGGCCAGCGCCGCGCCGCCGCCGGCCACGCAGGCAATGCCGAACACCCGTTGCCAGAATGGCAACGGCGGCACAGCGGGCGCAAACACCGTTCCCTCGCGGCGGGACAGCGCCTCCTCGATACGTCCGGGCAGCGCCAGCCAGCCCTCCAGCCCCGCGCGTACATCTTCCGCGCCCTGCTGCACGCGCGCCACCGGCCCGAGATTCTTCATGACCCACTCGCTGACCAGCGGTCGCGCCATCTCCCAGATGTTCGCCTGATCGGCCAGCTCGCGCGCCACGCCCTCGATCACCACCATCGTCTTCTGCAACAGCAGCAGTTGCGGCTGCGTCTCCATGCGGAAGCGCTCGGTCACCGAAAACATCACCATCAACAGCTCGGCGATGGAAATCTCGGCCAACGGCCGGTTGAAGATCGGCACGGCCACCTCGCGCAGCGCATCCTCGAAGGCCGACACATCGGTATCCGGCGGCACATAGCCCGCCTCCAGATGCACCAGCGCGGCGCGATGATAGTCCTCGCGCAGAAAGGCCAGCAGCATCTCGGCCAGATAGCGGCGGCTCTTCATGTCCAGCCGGCCGACGATGCCGAAATCCACCAGCACGATGTCGCCGTTCTCCGCGACGAAGATGTTGCCGGGATGCATGTCGGCATGGAAATAACCGTCCACGAACACCATGTGGAAAAAAAGCGTCGCCGCGCGCTCGCA
>CAYVBG010000266.1:0-1675 GCA_964449205.1 uncultured Zetaproteobacteria bacterium
GCCAGCAGTTGCAGTCCTTCCCAGGCCCTCGCCTCCGGCAACAGTGCCGCGCCACGCTCGACATCCATCAGCGTTCCCATGCCGCGCCGACCCTCGCGCCACAGAACGCGCAACTCACACAGGGGCGCCAAACGGGCGCGCAACGGGCTGGTCGCGCGCCGCGCGCCGCGCGCCATCAGCGAAACACGCCCGCGCTCGCGGGTCAGCAAATGCACGATGAACGAGGTGTCGCCATAAGGGATGGCGCGCAACATCAGCGCCGTATCGCGCACTTCCGCCACGGCCGTCGCCCGTCAGATCCCCAGTTCCGTCAGACGGGCCGGACGGTCGAACCAGCCCGGATCCACCTTGACCCACAGTTGCAACCGCACCCGCCGGCCCAGCAAACGCTCCAGCCCCTCGCGCGCCCGCGTGCCAATCGTTTTCAGCCGTTCGCCGCCCTTGCCGATCAGCATCGGCTTGTGGCGTTCGGCCCCGACCAGAATCACCGCCTCGATCTCGACCCGCCCGTCCGCCTCGCGAAACGCCTCCACCTCCACCGCGGTCTGAAACGGAATCTCCTGCTGCATGGCCAGAAACACCTGCTCGCGCACATATTCGGCCGCCAGTTGCCGCTGGCTCTGGTCGGTGAACCAGTCCGGATCGTGGATCGGCGGTTGTTCGGGCAGGTGGCGGGTGATTTCGTCCAGCAACGCCGGAATCTGGTCGCCCTTCCTGGCCGACACCGGCACCCAGGCCGCGGCATGCGCATCCAGCCGCCGCAATGCGTCCAGCCGGGGCAACAGCACATCCTTGCGCACGCGATCCACCTTGTTCAGCACGTGAATGCGCGGCTGAGGCAGTCGGCCATCGGCAAAACGCGCGATCAGCGCCCGCGTCGGCGCATCCAGCGGTTGGGATGCGTCCTGCATGATGGCCAGCACATCGGCCTCCAGGGCCGCCGCGAACGCGGTGCGCACCATGTTCCGGTTCAACCGGGCGCGCCCCTTGTGAATGCCGGGCGTGTCCACGAACACGATCTGCCGATGCGCATCGGTGTAAATGCCCAGGATGCGGTGGCGCGTGGTTTGCGGCTTGGGCGTGACAATGGCCACCCGCGCGCCGATGATGCGGTTCATCAACGTGGACTTGCCCACGTTCGGCCGCCCCAGCAGCGCCACCGTGCCGCAGCGAAATGTCGTGGTTGCGCTCATGCCTTGTCATCCCCCGGCAGGTGCGCCAGCGCGTCCGCCGCGGCGTTCATCTCGGCCGTTTTCTTCTTCGCGCCCGCGCCCCGGCCGATTCGCCGGCCATCGAGCACGCACTCTGCCTCGAAACGCGCGGCGCAACCGGGGCCCAAATCGCGCACCACGTATTCCGGCAATCCCAGCGCGCGCGCCTGCGTGTATTCCTGAAGCCGCGTCTTGGCGTCACATGCACCCTCCGGCGACACCGTATCCAGCATCTCCCGCCACGCACGCCGCACCAGCGCACGCGCCGCCGGCCAGCCGCCGTCCACAAACACCGCGCCGATCACCGCCTCCACGGCATTGGCGCAAATGGACACGGAACGCACCCTCCCGCGCGCATCACTCTCGCCGCCGCCAGCCACGATCATATCGGCCAGCGCCCAGTCACGCGACACGGCCAGCAACGCCTCGCGCCGCACCAGCGCCGCGCGCATGCGCGTCAGCTC
>CAYVBG010000267.1:0-1622 GCA_964449205.1 uncultured Zetaproteobacteria bacterium
GATATTCTCCGCCACCATGTTCCGGTGATTCCAGCCAAAGCCGAGATTGACCAGTAAAAACACGATCAGCAACCCGGCCAGATACAGATAATCCCCACCCTCCTGGGCCAGCCGAAGGCAGAGCATGCCCCCCGCCGGCACGGCGTAAGCCGCATATGCGGGGAAAAAAGCCGAATTGGACGAAATGGAGCCGGCGATCATGCCATACATGATCAGCATGATGGCCAGCACATTGAACGAGTCGCCGACATCGAGCAACAGCGCCGGCAGCATTCCCCACAGCAGTCCGGAACTCAACGCCCCTGCGGTGAACAGCCATCCCCACAAGGATGGCGTTCCCCATTGTTCCCCCTGCCGCCGCCAGAATGCCAGCAGCAACCCCCGCAGCAAAAACATCCCGAGATTCGCCGCCACCCACGCCACAAGCACATGTCGGGGCGCCCTGTCCCAGAACATGACGGCGACAATCAACGGCACCAGCGTGTTGCCTGTCAGAATCAACGGCGCGTTCCCGTACAAATGGCGCACCTGCCCGGATTGCTCGAACATCCGCATTTGCGGATCGGGCGCGGATGATCTTGGCATGCCCCCAGTGTGGCATTCCGCGCCATCGTTTTCCACAACGGCTTCCGGCTGTGAAACACCAGCCGGAACGTTACCATGGCCCCATGACGGTGACCGGACGGATATCCCCCCCCTTCGAATGGCTGGGACATCAGGACTATGAACCCGTGTGGCAACGCATGCGATTGCGGGCAAGTGACGTTGCGCTCGGGCAGGCAACGGAAATCGTCTGGGCCTGTGAACATGCGCCTGTTTACACCACCGGGCGGCGCGGCGTGGACAACCGGATGCGCGAGCGGCTGCCTGCGCCATTTGTCCATGCGGACCGCGGCGGAGAAACGACATTTCACGGCCCCGGTCAACTGATGCTGTATCCGGTCATGCACTTGGGCCTGCGGCGTATTGGAGTGAAGATGCATGTCCGGGCGCTTGAGGAATCCTGCCTCCGGCTGCTGGATACGCTGGGCGTACGGGCATACCGCCGCAGCGGATTTCCCGGCGCATGGACGGCGCGGGGCAAGATTGCGGCCGTGGGCGTGCGCGTGATCCGCGGCGTGGCTTTTCACGGGATGTCGCTCAACGTCACGGTCGATCATGGCTGGTTTGCGGCCATCCGGCCCTGCGGACTGAATGCGGCGATCTGCCGAATCGCCGATTTCCTTTCGCCCGCCGATATGCCTCCGCTGGCCTTGCTGGCCAGGCAATGGTATGATTGTTTCTGCGAGGCGACCGCTGCTTGCGGTGGCGAGTTTACAGCCAAAAACGGAGCCGCTAAGGTTCGCCGCCCGCCGCGAAACGGTGGTTTTCGGAGGTAACGACATGGCACTGAGCAAGGCGCAACTTGAAAAGTTCGAAAAACAGCTCACGGAATGGCGCAAGGAACTGGACGAGAGCCTGAATGAAACAATTCAATCCATGCACCAGGAAGAGCTGACCGCCTTTCCCGACCCGACCGATCAGGCTACCATCGAGACCGATCGCAACTTCGACCTCCGCATTCGCGACCGGGAACGCAAGCTCATCAAGAAGATCGACCAGGCGCTGAACCGCATCAAGGA
>CAYVBG010000268.1:0-1620 GCA_964449205.1 uncultured Zetaproteobacteria bacterium
CCATGCCCAGCACACGGCGGTGAAACGCCAGCATGCTCAAATCGCGGTTCAGAAACAGCTCGGGTGCATTCGATTTCACATTCACCTCCATCATTCACCACGTTTCAAGGGTGACCCGTCGCGCGGATGCGCATGCGCCATGCAAAAACCATGCCTCCCGGCACGAACAGGAAAATCGCCCTGGAAGCAAACCTATCATCCCCGTATGACAGTCCGGTGACACATGCCTGCCATCCGTTTGTCATCCGTCTGCCATGCTCCCGGATCATGATGGCGCCATCGCAATCCACTGGAGGTGAATCCATGCGACAGGCCGTCATCGTCAGCCCCCGAATCATCGCCGCCCATCAGTTGGCCTCCATGCTCTTCCGGCATGGATGGCAATGTCGCTGCCTGCACGACACGCCCGACCCCAGCGCATTCGACCAGATGGCGCCACAACTGACCGTCGTGGACATCACCCGCAAGCATCCGGCGGGCGTCGATCTGCTGCGCAGGCTCGCCCGACAGGAATGGAAGGGCTATCGCGTCGCCCTGTGCGAGCAAGGCATCACCTCGCTGGCATGGACCACGCGGCGCATCCCGATTGACGGATTCTTCCACCTGAACCGACACGGCATGTCCATCGACCCGCATGGCGGCCTTGCTCCGATTTTTCTTCGGTCGCGCCCTGCATCCGCATCCCGCTGCGCTTCTGCACCAGCCGCAGCGGCGGCATAGCCCACACGCAAGCGCGACCTCCGCAAAGCACGGCCCGTATCCCGACGCACCATCGGTTCCCGGCGTTTCGCCGGCATGGTAGGGTCAACCGCCATGACCATCGGCGAACTGGCCAAGGCCGCCGGCGTGGGGGTGGAAACGGTGCGCTACTACCAGCGCCGGAGATTGATGCGCACACCGCCGCGCCCGCCGGGCGGCATCCGGCGCTACGGGGCGGACGATCTGGCCCGCCTTCGCTTCATTCGCCACGCCAAGGCTGTCGGCTTCTCACTGACCGAGATTCGCGAACTGCTGGCGCTGGACGACGCAGCCTGCACGCAGGCGCGCGCGCTGGCCGCCGCCAAGCTGGAAACGCTCCGCCAGCGCATCGAACAACTCAACGACATGGCCAAAGCCCTGGAGCAGTTGGTGCGGGCCTGCGATTCGGGCCGGAAACGCTGCGCCATCATCCAGTCGCTGAAACGGGGGGCTTGACTCCGTACCATGGTACGCAGCGCAGCATGCGGCCATGAACACCAAAACGCCTGAACCTGCGCCCGCCAAGCCATCCCGCCTGCCGCTCATCGGCGCGGTCACGACCGGATTCCTGGCCTCGGCCTGCTGCCTCGGGCCGCTGATTGCTCTCGCCTTGGGGCTGGGCTCGGCCTCCGCCTTCGTCGCGCTGGAGCCATATCGGCCGCTCTTTGCCGCCATCACCCTCGGCCTGTTGGGCTGGGCGGCATGGCAATACCGACAGGGGCGAACACCATGCGCTGCCGGCAACCCGTCCGGCAAGCCTGCCATACTCTGGCTGGCAGGCGCGCTGGCCCTGCTGCTGCTTGTCGCGCCCTGGCTGCTGACGCTGTTTGCTCCGGCGAGCCGCACATGAACCGGCGCACCCTGCTCAAAACCGGCGTCATC
>CAYVBG010000269.1:0-1604 GCA_964449205.1 uncultured Zetaproteobacteria bacterium
GTCGCGCTGCTGCGCGCCCGGATGCCCCTTGGCCAGATCGGCCGCGTGCGCAGCGATCTTGTAGGCGATCACGCCGGCCTTCACATCGTCCTTGTTCGGCAGGCCCAGATGCTCCTTTGGCGTCACATAGCAGAGCATCGCGCAGCCATACCAGCCGATCTGGGCTGCGCCGATGGCGCTGGTGATGTGGTCGTAGCCCGGCGCGATGTCCGTGGTGAGCGGGCCCAGCGTGTAAAAGGGCGCTTCATGGCAATGCTTCAGCTCCTCGTCCATGTTGTGCTTGATCATCTGCATCGGCACATGGCCCGGCCCCTCGATCATCACCTGCACATCGTGCTTCCAGGCGATTTGCGTGAGCTCGCCCAGCGTGCGCAGCTCGGCCATTTGCGCCTCGTCGTTCGCATCGGCGATGGCGCCGGGGCGCAGGCCGTCGCCCAGGCTGAACGACACATCGTAGGCCTTCATGATTTCGCAGATCTCCTCGAAATGCGTGTAGAGGAAGTTTTCCTCGTGATGCGCCAGACACCACTTGGCCATGATCGAGCCGCCGCGCGAGACGATGCCGGCCAGTCGTTTCGCGGTCAGCGGCACATAGCGCAGCAATACGCCCGCGTGGATCGTGAAATAATCCACGCCCTGCTCGGCCTGCTCGATCAGCGTGTCGCGGAAGATTTCCCAGCTCAGTTCCTCCGCGACGCCGCCCACCTTCTCCAGTGCCTGATAGACGGGCACCGTGCCGATGGGCACGGCGGCGTTGCGGATGATCCATTCGCGGGTTTCGTGGATGTTCTTGCCGGTGGACAGATCCATGATGGTGTCCGCGCCCCAGCGCGTGGCCCAGGTCATCTTCTCGACCTCTTCGGCGATCGAGGAGCCGAGCGCCGAGTTGCCGATGTTGCCGTTGATCTTCACCAGAAAGTTGCGGCCGATGATCATCGGCTCCAGTTCGGGATGGTTGATGTTCGCCGGAATGATGGCGCGCCCTTTCGCCACCTCCTCGCGCACGAACTCCGGCGTGATGACCGGCGGGATGGAAGCGCCGAAAGACTGCCCCGGATGCTGTTTCGTGATTTCGCGCAGGTGCTCGCGGCGCTGGTTTTCCCGGATGGCCACGAACTCCATCTCCGGCGTGACGATGCCCTGGCGCGCATAGTGCATCTGGGTGATCGTCCGCCCCGCCTTGGCGCGGCGCGGCTTGCGGATATGCGCAAAACGCAGCGCGGCCAGCGCCGGATCGTCCGCCCGCGCGCGGCCGAAGGCGGAGGTGGGGCCTTCCAGTTCCTCGGTGTCCCCCCGCTCGGCGATCCATGCGGTGCGAATCGCCGGCAGCCCGCGCGCCAGATCGATCTCGACCTCGGGATCGGTGTAGGGGCCGGAGGTGTCGTAAACCAGCACGGGCGGATTCTCCTCCGCGCCGAAGCTGGCCGGCGTGGGCGATTGGCGAATCTCGCGCATCGGCACGCGGATGTCCGGCCTGGAACCCTGCACATACACCTTGCGCGAGGCCGGAAACGGCTTGCGCGCCTCCTCGGAGAGCCGGATCGCGGCGGTGGATTCCGGTGCGTTCAACTCATTTGCGCTCATCATTCCTCCGCTCATCGTTC
>CAYVBG010000270.1:0-1577 GCA_964449205.1 uncultured Zetaproteobacteria bacterium
GCGCCACGCATCAGATGCTGGGCAAGTTCACAGCCGAACGTTTGGCCGCGCTCAACGGCATGGACGTTGACCAGACACCGCGCCCGGGCCAGATCATCAAGACGGTGCAATAGCCTGTTGCACCAGGTCGAGAAAATGGTCGCGCGAAATCTCACGCGCGCCGAGGCTGGCCAGGTGCAGGGTGTGGAACTGGCAATCGATGAACAACCAGCCACGCTCCCGCGCCAGGCGGCACAGGTGAAAGAGCGCGACCTTGGAAGCGTCCGTGCGCCGGTGGAACATGGATTCCGCAAAACAGGCACGCCCCAGCCGCACAGCGTAGAGCCCGCCCGCCAGCGTCCCGTCCTCCCATGTTTCGATGGAGAGCGCATGGCCTGCTTCAAACAGCGCACCACAGGCGCGCATCATGGTCGGGGTGATCCATGTGCCCTCTGCGCGATCGGCGCAAGCGCGCACCACGTCCATGAACGCTTCATTCTCGCTGATGCGGAACCGGCCCTGCCGAATGCGCCGGGCCAGCCTGCGGGAACAATGAAATGCGTCGGGGAACAACACCATGCGCGGATCGGGCGACCACCACAGAATGGGGCCGCCGGCCTCATACCACGGAAAGATGCCGCGCCGGTAGGCAGCCAGCAATGTGTCCGGCTCCAGATCGCCGCCCATGGCGATCAGGCCATCGCTTCCGGCTTGCCGGGGATCGGGAAATTCCATCATTCCGCCCATGCTTGCAATCCGGGGAAAGGCCATCAAGTATCGCAGGATGGTGCATATCAAGACTCCCGATGAAATCGAGGCCATGCGCCCCGCGTGCCGGCATGCGGCGGATGCGCTGGTGTTCATCGAACCACACATCCGCCCCGGCATCACCACCGATGCGATCAACGCACTCGTGCATGACTTCACGATTCGGGCCGGCGCCGTGCCCGCGCCGCTGAACTATCACGGTTTTCCGAAATCCGTGTGCACATCGGTCAACCATGTGGTCTGCCATGGCATTCCGGGCGACAAGCGCCTGAAAGAGGGCGACATCGTGAACGTGGATGTCACCAGCATCATCGACGGCTGGCATGGCGATACCAGCAAAACGTTTTACGTCGGCAAACCGGGCGTGAAGGCGCGCAAGGTGGTGGAAGTTGCGCGACAGGCGCTGAAAATCGGCATCGAAACCGCCCGCCCCGGTGCAACGCTGGGCGACATCGGCCATGCCATTCAGAGTTATGTGGAGTCGCAAAAATGCTCCGTGGTGCGCGAATATTGCGGGCACGGCATCGGGAGAAACTTTCATGAAGACCCGCAGGTGCTGCACTACGGACGCCCCGGCGAGGGGCTGGAGCTGACGCCGGGCATGGTGTTCACCATCGAGCCGATGGTGAACCTGGGCAAGCCGGGCGTGAAACTGTTGAAGGACGGATGGACGGTGGTGACGCGCGACCGCTCGCTTTCCGCCCAGTTCGAGCACACCATCGCGATCACCGAAACCGGCTGCGAAGTACTGACGCTGCCCGCGCCATAAGCCTCGGTGGGTTGCCCCTCGAATAGATTGGACACACATTTGGTCGGAGAATGACGACGAT
>CAYVBG010000271.1:0-1570 GCA_964449205.1 uncultured Zetaproteobacteria bacterium
ACGGGCACTGGCTGCAAAGCATCGGAGGCCTGGGCCTGTGGGGCGGCCGCTTCCGGGTGACGGCGGGACTTGCCGTGGCCGGGGACGGCTCGGTGTTTGTCGGAGACTTCTACAACAACCGCATCGAGCAGTTTGATCGTCACGGTGGCTTTGTCCGGACATGGCCCGGATTTCACGGCCCGACCGGCGTGGCGATGGACGCGCGCGGCCATGTGCTGGTCGCGGAATGGAAGCGCCACCGCATCACGCGATTTCGCCCCTGAGGTCAGGAAGCCAGGCGGCGCAGCTCCGCATCCGCGCGCCGCAAATGCTGGCCGAGATCATGCGCCAGCCGAAGCAGCAACCGCATACCCAGTTCCGGATGCCGGTCGCACAAGCGCCGCAACGCCGCATGCTTCAGCACCGCAACCTCGCAATCCGTCACTGCCCGCGCATCGGCCGTGCGCTCCCCCGGTTCGAGGAAGGCGATCTCGCCCACCGTCATCCCCGCCCCGAACTTGCCCAACCGCAGCTTGCGGCGCGCCCCACAGGGCAGCAACACCTCCACGTCTCCCTTCAAAATCACAAACAACGCCTCGCCATGGTCGCCACAGCGAAACAACCAGTCCCCCGCCTTCAAGGCCGTCCGGTGGAAGAAAGGCTCCAAAACCGCGCATTCCGATGCGGAAAAGCCGGAGAACAGCTCGCTGTCACGGAGCGTCACACCCCCTTCGACCTCTTTCACACCCATCGCGGCGAGCAAACGCTCCTCCGCGTATTCCAGTGCGCTGTCGGAATCCCGAAACACGCGCAGCCGGACATTCGCATGGTAGGGAACGATGCGCTCATGCCGATGGCCCTTGCGCCGGACCAGTCCCATGCTCTTGGGAATATGCGCCAGAATCAGCTCTCCGCCGCGCTCGCGCATCATGCCCGACATGTGTTCGATGAGGCGGATGGCAGTCAAATCCACCTGCCCCACCCGCCGCATGTCCAGGATGATGTATTTTGCCCGTTTCAGATCCGCCGACATGACAGTGAACAGGTGATCGGTCGTACCAAAGAACAGCGTGCCCTTGAGATCGTAGCCAACGATGGCGTCCGGATGCCTGGCCAGCATCTCGCGAGCCTTGCGGGACCGCCGCCGCAACGAAGTGCGATCAGCCAGATTCCAGCGCCGATGCACCACCGCCGACAGCATCTGCGAACGGATGAACTCCACCGCCGCCAGGGCCACGCCCAGCGCCACACCGACCATCAAGTCCCACGACACGGTGACCAGGGTGACAATCAACGCGATGGCACCGTCCAGGCGCGCTCCGGATGTTTTCAACCAGAGCAGGATATCCTTGTCGATCATGCCAAAGACCGCGACATGCAGGATGATGCCGGCGAACACGCTGATGGGCAGCCATGCCGCCACCGGCCCCAGAAACAGCACCATCGCCGCCAGCGATGCGGCCGCAGTCAATCCCGTCCAGTCCCGCCCGCCGCCACGCACGGCCACCAGTGTTGCGCCGGTCGTGCCCGCGCCGGCCATGCCGCCGGCCAACGCCGACAACAAGTGCCCCATGCCCTGCCCCGCCAGTTC
>CAYVBG010000272.1:0-1566 GCA_964449205.1 uncultured Zetaproteobacteria bacterium
GTGAGAATATAAAATGCAAACTGACCTTTTGTCAGCTTTTTTTAATATGCAGATCGCCTACTTCGCCACCATGCTGGGATTGCCGACGGGGCTGGATTACCGGCGAGGCAGCTACGGGCCGTATGCCGATGGATTGAAGCGCGTTACCGCCAGGCTCATCAACAACGGCGTGCTTCAGGAACGCAAGACAGGGCGGATGTTCCAAGTGACACTGGGGCCCACATATCGCGATGCGCGCAATGAGTATTTGTTTATGCTGAAGGGGTGGCGCGCCATCATCGAGCAAGTGGCCGATCTGTTCCTGCGCCTGCCTTCCACCGGCAATGCGGAGATTGCCGCCACCGTGCATTTCGCGGCGCATCAGCTTGCGCATCAACTGAAGCGAACGCCGGGCGAGCGGGAGGTGCTGGACGAGGTGATGCAATGGAAGGCTCGACGCAAGCCTCCGCTGGATGCGGAGAAAGTGGCGACGATGATCCGGGATCTGAGCATGCTCGGACTCATCAAGGTCGAACCGGACGGTGCGTTTCCCGTGGATGAAGATTTGCGCGAATATGCCTGATGTTCGTTGGTGGCAAAGCGTGAGGTTCAGCCCCGACTTCGATCAGGCCCGGGAGCATGGCTACAAGGAGTGTCTCAAAACACTCGGGCGTATCGCCACCTGAGCGCATGACGATGGATCAGCGCTGTTTCATTCGGGTTTCCCAATGGGACGAACCGATCGCGTGCCTTGGCAATCCGGATATTCTCAGGAAGGACAAGTTGGCGCTGTTTTGTTCGCGCAAGTGCCCCGGCGATCTGATCCTGAAGGCTTATGATCTTGCGCGCGAGCTGCGCGAGCGGGGCGTCACTGTGATCAGCGGTTTTCACACACCGGTGGAGAAAGAATGTCTGCGCATCCTGCTGCGCGGCACGCAGCCCCTCATTATCTGCCCGGCGCGCTCCATCGAAAGCATGTGTATTCCATTAGCATGGCGGAAACCCTTGGAGCAGGGCCGTCTTCTGATTCTTTCGCCTTTCAAAGAAGGGCAGCGGCGCATGACGGCGAAGCTTGCCGAGCGTCGCAATTTATTCGTGGTAACGCTGGCTGACGAACTTCTGTTCATCCATGCAGCGGAAGGCAGCGTTACCTCAGCGCTCGCTGAACGATGTATATCGGAAGGGAAAGCGGTTCGTTTTCTGGATTGATACCACCAAGGTTTGCCGGCGCTCCGTTTGGTGTTGTGGCGTGCTGATGCCGGAACATCCATGAGGTGTGGCCGCCGGGGGCCTGGCTTTTGGGCATCCTTTCCCACAACTGTGTGCGCCGGCCACGGGATGGTCGTCAGGCGTGCGAACGGGCGGGGCGAATCGTGCTTTCCACGGTGTCCAGATCCACGCCGACGATGCGGGACACGCCGGGCTCGGGCATGGACACGCCGATGATGCGGTTGGCCATCTGCATGGTGACCTTGTTGTGTGTGATGGCCAGAAACTGCACCTGACCGGCAAATTCGCGCACCATGTCGCCAAAGCGGCCGACATTGGCGTCGTCCAGCGGCGCGTCCACCTCGTCCAGCACGCAGA
>CAYVBG010000273.1:0-1554 GCA_964449205.1 uncultured Zetaproteobacteria bacterium
GGGTCAACACGCATGAGTTTCGCTATGCGCTTGGTCTGGATGTCGGCATTGCATCCGTCGGCTGGGCGCTGCTCGATTTCGACCGGCATTGCATCATCGATTTGGGTGTGCGCTGCTTCGACAAGGCGGAGGATCAGGATGGCGAATCCCTGAACCTAGCCCGACGAATGGCCCGATTGGCGCGCAGGCGCTACCGGCATCGTCGGGATCGTTTGCAACGCTTGGCGCGCGAGTTGGAGCTGCATGGCTTGATTGACGACTGGCGCGCGCTTTGCCGGCCGCCGCGGAGAGGAGATGCGACGCCCGATCCGTGGCGATGGCGGGTGGAGGGGCTGGATAGGCCTCTGTCACCGGAACAATGGGCGCGCGTGATCTATCATGTGTGCAAGCATCGTGGCTTTCACTGGCAAAGCAGGGCGGAGGAGGCCAGGCAGTCGAAAGAAAGCAAGGAAGGCGGGAAAATCACCGCCGCGTTGTCGGAAAACAGGCGTTTGATGGCGGAAAAGGGCTACCGAACGGCGGCGGAGATGGTGTTGGGCGAGTTCCCCGATCGCTGGCGCAATGCCAAGGACGACTACGCCAAGTCCCTGCCGCGCGCGTTGCTGGCCGAGGAGTTGGGACTTTTGTTTGATCGCCAGCAGGCGCTGGGCAATCCGCATGCGGATCAAGCGCTGCGGCGGATCGTGCTGGGCGATGGCGACAGGAAGAGCGGCCTGCTCTGGGAGCAGAAACCGGCGCTTTCGGGCGAGGATCTGCTGCGCATGTTGGGGCATTGCACCTTTGAAAAGGAGGAATATCGTGCCCCGAAGGCGAGTTTCACCGCCGAGCGTCATGTGCTTTTGACGCGCGTGAACAATCTGCGCTTGATCGAGCAAGGCGCATCACGCCCGCTGACGGACGAAGAGCGCCGCATCGCGCTCGATCTCCCTTACCGCAGAAAGAGCGACATCACCTACAAGGCGCTGCGCGCCGCGTGGAAGCGGGCAGGGGTCAATGCCGGCGATTTCCTGTTTGCCGGTTTGCGTTATCCGGCGGGAGACGACGAAAAGGCGAAGAACCCCGAGACGAACAAGTTCGTATCGCTGGCCGGATGGCACGGGATTCGCTCGCAGCTCGAGCATGCCGGGCTGATGGAGGCATGGAGGGCGTTGTCCGATGCCGCATTGAACGGGCGACCGGAATGGATGGATGACATTGCTTGGGTGCTTTCGGTGTACAAGGAGGATGACGAATCGCGCGATGCGCTGGGCAGGCTTGGATTGCCGGGCGGGGATGCGGCCATCGAGGCGCTGCTGGGCATTCGTTTCGACAAGTTCAGCAACCTGTCGCTGAAGGCGTTGCGCCGCATCCTTCCGCATATGGAGGCCGGCTTGCGCTACGACGAGGCCTGCCGCGAGGCGGGGTATCACCATTCGGTTGTCGCTCCGGCGGGCAGTGGCGGCAAGCGGTTGCGGCTGCCGCCGTTCTATACGGTGAAGCAAGGGCGGCTGCAGTTGAACACGGAGATGGACTTGCCGCGCAATCCGGCCGTGCTGCGCGCGCTCAATCAGGCGC
>CAYVBG010000274.1:0-1526 GCA_964449205.1 uncultured Zetaproteobacteria bacterium
AACGGCTGTTTCGCGACGGGGACGGATCGGGGTTCGCCGACACCCGCGCGGCGCTCGCGTTCCTGGCCGCCCGGCCCGACGGCCCGGCGCTTGTCGCCGCCGCCTGGCTGCTGCTCGATCGTCAGGGTTGGGTTGGTCGCCTCGACGCCTGCTGGTTGTGCGACGCGCGGGCCGAACATTTGCGCTGGCGACGGGATGGCCTGTGTTGCCCGGACTGCGGCGCGGGTGTGGAGGTCAGTCCGGGCTTGCGGCGCGGCATGGCTGGTTATCTGGCGAGTTCGCGGGTAAGCTTGCCGGAGGCCGACGCCCGCGTTTGGCGACGCATGGTGGGCGACCTGTTGCGCCAGCACGGGCTTGGCGTTTCGCTGACGGAGGGGTGAACGATGGGTGGTCAGCCGGAAGGACGCATGCATTTGGGAGTGAACATCGATCACGTCGCCACGTTGCGGCAGGCGAGAGGGGTGGACTATCCCGATCCGGTTGCGGCGGTCGGCCCTTGCCTGGCCGGCGGCGCCGACGGTATCACCGCGCATCTGCGGGAAGACCGGCGTCATATTCAGGATGCGGACATGCGCCGGCTGGCGGCCATTCCCGGCCTGCATCTGAACATGGAAATGGCGGCGACCAATGAAATGGTGACGATCTGCCGCGAGCTGCGTCCGGCCGCCTGCTGCCTGGTGCCCGAAAAACGCCAGGAGCTGACCACCGAGGGCGGATTGGATGTGGCGACGCATCGCGCGCGGCTGGCCAGCGTGGTGTCGAAGCTGACGGATGCCGGCGTGCGGGTGTCCATGTTCATCGATCCGGAGGTGCGACAGGTGGAGGCCTCCGCCGCCATCGGCGCGCCGGTGGTGGAGCTGCATACCGGTCACTATGCGAACCTGACAGGCTCGGCGCGGGCAACGGAGCTTGAGCGCATCGCGCGGGCCGCCGGCATGGCGGCCGAGATGGGGCTGGTGGTGCACGCGGGCCACGGGCTCACACTGGACAATACACCGGCCATCGCGGCGATTCCCGAAATCGAGGGCTTGAACATCGGCCACGCCATCGTGGCCGACGCGGTGTTCAAGGGACTGGAGCGCGCGGTAGCCGATTTCCGGGCGGTGATGGCGCGGTGACGGGCATTGCCGGCATCGGCGTGGATCGCATCCGCATCGCGCGCATCGAGGCCAGCCTGGATCGCTTCGGGGAGCGGTTTCTGCGGCGGGTGTTCACGCCGGACGAGGTGCGGCAGGCCCGGGCCCGGGGGCGGCCTGCGCGGCGGCTGGCGATGCTGTTCGCGGCCAAGGAAGCCGTGGCCAAGGCGTTGGCGACCGGGTTCCGCCAGGGGGTCGCGCCCCGGCATATCGAAACCCTGCATCTGCCCTCGGGCAAGCCGGAGGTGCGCCTGAAGGGTGGCGCCCGCGCGGCGGCGGCGCGGCAGGGCATTGTGCGGGTGCATGTGTCGCTATCGGACGACGACGGCGTGGCCGTGGCGTTTGCAATCGCGGAACGGAGCGCCTGACCATGGCGCATGTTGACCCCCC
>CAYVBG010000275.1:0-1518 GCA_964449205.1 uncultured Zetaproteobacteria bacterium
ATCCGCTGTCCGCCGCGACGGTGTCGGTCGAGGTGGGTTTGCGCAAGCTGGCCCGGCAGGATCATGAGGCGGCGATCCGGCATCTGCATGATGCGCTCAGCGAACTGCGCCGCACCGAGGGCATTGTCCGCAATGTGCTGGATTTCGGCCGCCAAACGGATGCGGATGCCGGCGTGATCCGCCTCGACCGTGTGATCGACAGCGCCCTCAGGCTGGCGCGCATGTCGCGCGATGCCCGGCAGGTGCGCTTTCGGGTGCGGAGCGCCGCCGGCCTGCCCCGTATTCCGGGCAATGAGGATGTGGTGCGGCAGGTGCTGGTGAATCTGCTGCTGAACGCCGTGGATGCGTCCGGGCCGGGTGACGAGATACATATTGAAACGGGACGGGATGTGTGCGGCTGTTTCGTGGATGTCGTGGATCAGGGAGAGGGTGTGCCGGAATCCATGCGCGCGCAAATCTTTTCGCCGCTGTTCACCACCAAGCCGCGCGGTGAGGGCAACGGACTTGGGCTCTCGATCAGCCGGGATTTGATGCGGCGCTTGGGGGGAGAGCTGCGGTTGGTCGAGGCGGGTGAACGGGGCTGCCGGTTTCGCATTCTGCTTCCTTTGGGGAAAGCGTCATGCTGATTTTGATTGTCGAGGACGAAGCCAGAATCCGGCAGGGCATTGCCGAGATGTTGAAGGAAGAAGGCTTTGAAACCTTGGAAGCGGAATCTCTGCATCAAGGCATGATGCTGGTGGAGCAGGAATCCCCCGATGCGGTGCTGGCCGATATTCATTTGCCGGATGGCGATGGATTCAGCCTGTTGCGTTTTTGCCGGACGGGCGAGCGGGAAACGCCGGTGATCGTCATGACTGCTTTCGGCAATCGCGACATCGCCATTCAGGCGATCCAGGAAGGCGCGTACGACTACATTGCCAAACCGGTGCGTTTCGATGAGTTGTTTGCGCGACTTCACCGGTTGCGGGAGATGCAACAGTTGCGCGGGCAGGTGCGCCGCAGAGCCAGCCAGAGTCGAAAGGAAAGCGAGCTTGCTGTGCTTGGCGATTCTGAAGCGATGCGCCATGTCCGCCGCATCGCCGAGCGTGCGATGGAAACCGACGCCCCTGTGCTGATCACCGGTGAGACCGGCGTGGGCAAAGGCTTGCTGGCACGGCTGATTCATGCCAGCAGCCGGCGCGCCCGCCATCCGTTCATTCGTGTCAACTGCGCTTCGATTCCCGAAAATCTCCTGGAATCCGAGCTGTTCGGTTATCGCAGGGGGGCTTTCACTGGCGCGGAACGCAACAAGAAGGGCTTGTTTGAGGAAACGGGCGAGGGGACGCTGTTTCTCGACGAGATCGGCGAAATGCCGCGCCCGTTGCAAGCCAAACTGCTGCATGTGCTGGACGACGGCGTTTTTCGCCCGTTGGGCGGAGTGCAGGATGTGCGATTCAAGGGCCGCATTCTGGCGGCGACCAATGTGCCGCCGGAAGCACTGGCAAACGGCGATGCCTTCCGCTCCGATTTGTATTATCG
>CAYVBG010000276.1:0-1508 GCA_964449205.1 uncultured Zetaproteobacteria bacterium
GGATGGCATGCGCGAATACATCGAACTCCTGGAGGCCGGCTTCGACGGCCCCGTGGAAGCCGCGCCGGGAGCGCGGGCATGACGGAACATCGGACAGCCCCCGCGCTGTGGCTGGCGCTGCTGCTGGCGCTGGGCGGCTGCATGCCTCAGGTGATTCATCAGGGCAATGTGATCAAGCCCGCGCTGGTGGACGCCATTCAGGAAGGCGATTCCCGCTTCCATGTCGAATCGCTGCTCGGCACGCCGGTGCTGCGCGACGTGTTGCATCCCGACCGCGCCGTGTATGTCGAGTGGTACAAGAATCCCGAAACCGGCAAGGCATTCCGGCGCAAGGTGGTGATCGTCTACGACCAGAGCGAGCGTGTGGACCGCATCGAGCGCCAGGGACTCGAAAAAACGCCAACCGACGACTGATGGCCCTGAAACCGCCCGGCTCGCGCTCCAATCTCCAGCTGCTGCTCACGCTGGTCTGGACCGGCGCGATGCTGACCATCCTGATTGGCGGCCATGTCGTCATCGGCTACCTGCTGCTCAGCGCCATGACCGACGGCGGCGGCATGAAGGCCGTGCAAGCCTTGACGCAGCTGCCGGCATGGACGATCTGGCTGTGGATGGTGGCCGCCGTGGCTCTGGACGGCTGGATCGTCTGGCACGCCCGCAAGCAGCGCAGAAAGGATCTGGAACGATAGACCGCACGGGCCGCCGCCCGCGGGCGACGCTCACTCCTTCTGGCGCGCCTGCTCCGTTTCCGGCGCTTCCGGCCGGTTTGCATGGCCGCCAAACCATCCGCGAATCTTCGCGAACAGGAGCTTGATGCCCCGCCACAAACGAGGCAGAAACCAGGCCAGAAACAGCACGAACAGCGCCAGCAAAACCAGGTAGAGCACCGGATGATGCAACGCTGTCCACAAGCCGGCGATCACGGCCACATCCTCGACAATCGAGGCCGTCCAGTTGCTGAACGGTTCTGGCGACGTGTTGATCAAGGCGCGTGTGCCCGCCTTGGTCGCATGCGTGGCCGCGGCCATGCCGCCTCCCAGAATGCCCGCCGCCAGTTGCACCGCCGGGTTTACGTCACCCACCGCGCCGGCAGCCAGCATCGCGCCCGCCGGAATCCGGATGAACGTGTGCAAACCATCCCAAGCCGTATCCACGCCGGGGATCTTGTCGGCGAAAAACTCGACAAAATACATCGCGCCAGCCGCCAACAACACCAAGGGATTGGTCAGCACCTCCAATCCCGGCGGCAACTGGATATTGCCCGTCGCACCCATCAATCCGAGGGTCAGAATGGCGGCATACAGGTTGATGCCGCTGGCCCATGCCGCGCCCATCGTGGTTGCCAACATGCTGGCAATCTGGCTCAACTGATCGCTTCCCTGCATATCGCCCTCCTTCCGCCCCTCGCCTGTTCAGCCCTTCCCGCCCAACAGCGCCCGCATCCGCTCGCCCAGCCGTGTCGGGTTGCGCTCAATGTGCGCGCCGGCGGCTTCGAGCGCCGCATATTT